>CAILMU010000222.1 GCA_903835325.1 uncultured Microcaldota archaeon
CGGGGAAGCCTACCGCAGCGCCGATATCTTCGTCTCGGCATCCGATACAGAGACCTTCGGGCTCACATTCATCGAAGCCATGCATCAGGGGGTCCCGGCGATAGGGGTGAACCGCCTTGGCGCCAAGGACGTCATAGACGACGGCGTGTGCGGCCTCCTTGCCGAACCAGGGGCTGCGGCATCCCTCGCCATAGCGATAGAACGCCTTCTCGCTAGCAAAAAGCTCCGCAGCGAGATGGGAAAAAATGCGAAAAAGAAGGCTGCTCATTTCACCATCGACAAAGTCATGCGCAAAACGCTCTTTATCTACAAGGAAACTATCGCCAAGCACAGGCGCGCTCACAAACCCGAAGGGAAGGTGGCTTGATTTACGTCGTGGCAGGCGTGGATGCCGGGATATACACAGGGTATGCGATACTGGACCTCCGGGGAGAGCTCATCGCAAGCGGGTGCATGAAGGAAGCGAGCGATGAGAAGATCGTCAAGGTGATAACCGATATCGGCACGCCGGTCTTGATCGGCGCGGACACGAATCCCCCCTCACATTTCGTGAAGAAGATAGCGGCAAGGCTCAATATCAAGGTCTGCATACCGGCCGAGAGCATGAGCAAAGCGAAGAAGAGGGAGATCGGAGATGCTATCGACGACCCGCATATCCGCGATGCGTATGCCGCTGCGGTGAAGGCGTTCAGGAGATACCAGAACCGGCTCAGGCAGATAGAACTGCTTCCGCTTCCTGAATCCGAGAAAGAGGAGCTGAAAAGGATGGCGATAGTCGGGATAAGGCTCTCAGAACGGCTCCGGTGTGGCCCTAAAACGGCTCCTGGGTGAAGGATACGACCTGGATTGACCATATATGCACCCCGGCTGACCCAAACATTTATATATAAAAAATGAGTAAATAATGTTCCGTTGAGGAAGTAGAGATATCCGGGTCTTATAGATAGAGCCCGGTTCCAGGTGGGATGCGTCGATGGTCAAAACCAAAAAACCAGCCAAGAGAGCCAGTAATCTTAAAATCTCCAAAAGGGCGCCTGAATCAAGGAAGGCTGCCGGTTCCGGAGGCACACCTAAAGCGGCTAGGGGGTCTAAAAATGCGCGCAAATCGTTCAAGAAGCCCAAACTCCCGGTCTCGAAGAAAGCCCCGGCCGAACCGAAACACGTGAAAAGGTCGATATTCGGCAGGAACGCCATAAAGATGATTAAGAACGTTCCTCTCCCGTCTGAACCTGAGAGGAAGCCGACGGACGCGCAGAAAGAGGATCTGAAGCACATCTCCAAGATTCTCGCCGATTCGCACATCCGCCAGATGCTCATAGAGCTCGGAGGCGAGAACGCGCTCGCGATTATCCGGAATTTCTTCGGCAACCACAGCGACGACGAACTGGCCAAGAAGCTGAAGCTGAAGATAAGCGATGTCCGCGCGACATTGAACAGATTGCACAACGAGGGCCTGGTGAACTATATCCGGGAGAAGGACAACGAGACGGGATGGTATTCGTACAGCTGGTCGCTCAACATACAGAGGATGGAGAGATGGGTGAGCACGCAGAACAATATCGTCGGCTTCATGAAAGGGGATGGAGGCGAGGAATATTATTTCTGCAATGCCTGCGGGTCCTCCAGCATAATAAATTTCGAGACGGCGTCTAACTGGAGCTTCAGGTGCGAGAGATGCGACCGCATGCTCGATTTCCTCGATGATAAGAAGATGTGCGAACTGCACGAGAAGAAAAGGTAATTAAGCGGACGAATCTGAGAGTTTTTTTCTAATCCTTCGAGAATGATTGCCGCATTATCCTAAGAGGAGCCCGGATATCCGCGTTGGCCACAGTGCTCCTTAGTCCAACGCCACCTGGTGCGCCGGGAGAATACATAATGCTCCTAAAGAGGATAGAATACCGGGGAATCACATACTCTTGAATTCCATCAGCATCTTCTCGAACTCAGGCACAGTCAGCATCATCACCGATCCGCTGTCAGCCTCCATCTTCAGGATTATGGGCGCGGCTGAGGGCGAGTGGAGCAGGCTCTGGAATTCGGATTTCTCCTGGTCAGCCTCGAAAAGGACTATCGTTATCCCTTTCTGTATCGTGTTCAATATGTTCACAAGGAGCTGCTGGTTGCTCTGCCCCTTGCCGAAGAAATGCAGGTACATCTGCTGCCCTACCACCGTTATCTCGCTGTCGCAGAGCTTCGATTCGCCCAGCTGCGTGAACGGGACGGCGTTGTTGACGCAGATGTCGCGCAGGTGCCTCATCAGGGCAAGATACGATATGCTGCGCCCGGTCCTGGTCTCCCAGTCCGCAAGGCCGTAATAACCGCCAGATTCGTCGACCAGGCGCTTGCTGTGCAGCTCGTCCAGCAGGTATTCGACATTGTAGTCTGTGAGATAGATAGGTTTCCCCTTGTAGAACACGTCCTTGAAGCCGTTCTTTATCTCGGGAGCGGTGAGGGGCGTGTTCTTCCACCGGTAGTTCTCGTTGACTTTCTCCAGGATGCTCAGCACCGTGGAAGACGGGAGCGGTATCCTGGTGCGGGCGACAGGCGGGAAATCAGGGATGTCGATGAAGAAGAATACGCTCTCCTGCCTCGCGAATACGATGCCGATACCCACGATGCCGAGAGTGAGGAAGCCGACCACCCAGAAAATCGGGTTCGTGAACAGGCTCTGCGGGATGGGCCTGTTATAGAGATAGGTCTCCTTGAGGTCGCCTGAACTGAATTCGAACGTGTGGTCCCCGTAGCCGAGGAAATCGCCGCTGCTGTACTGGCCCACATCTACTGCCAGATGCGACGTGCCCGTGAACTGGTATGTCCCGGACTTGCCCCCATCCACAACGACCGTGACCTTGCTGAGCGTGACCGGGTTGCCGCCCATGGATACATCGAAGCCATAGACCGAGTGCTTCTGGTTGTTCAGCCCGTTGAAGCTGATGTCTATCGAGACCACCTTCATGTAGGTCTGGGCGTATACCTTGCCGTTGTCATCGATGAGGCGGACGATGTATTCCCCGCGGTCGACATAGACCGGGAGATCGAATGATGCCTCGGCCTGCACGTTCACATTGCCTTCGGGGATGTTCTGCATCTCGGTCCCGTTCGAATCGATGATGGAAATATACATGTTCGGCTGCGACGAGCTCGGCTCGTTGAGTTTGGCGTTTATCCTTGTCCGTGTGCTCGTCAGGTTGAATGGGACCACCGTGTTGCCACCGACGATATAGAGGTCCCCGAGGGTAGATTTGGTGGTGTGCGAATAAAGCGTCTCTTCGATAGGATAATTCGATGCCGAGGAATATCCTGTGAAATCGACTTTCATGGTGACAATATCGCCCTTGAAGGGGTTTGAGAAAAAATACGAGGCCCCTGAATAGTTGGTCGAGTTCGCCATCAGATATACGCTCGGCTGGACGCCCGTGGAATCCGCCCACGGCGTGTCGAATATGATGGTCGAGATGTCGTTTGCAGCAGCCGTGGCGTTGCCCCTCCATCCCCCGTCCAGGGTCTGCGGGATGAACAGGAAGGCGCCGTCATTTTTCTTCAGCAGGCTTATGGAGCCGTAGATGCTTCCGCTGCCCCACCCTCCTCTGGGAGATGCGCGGTACAACGGCTCGAACAGCTGGAAATCGCCCGTGGACTGCGGAGGCGAGCGCTCATCGAACACGACCGGGAGCGAACTGACGACCGATGCCGGCGTCGGGATGACCAGCGTGTTGTTGAGCATCTTCGTGAAGGGCTGGCCGATGTATATGACGACGATCCCGCGATCCGCGAGCTTGTCCATCGATATCGTGCTTCCCACGCCCAGCAGCTCTTCGGGAGCCACGCCGGAGGGGACCAGGACTATCGCGCCGTCGGGCATCGTCTCGAGCTGGCGTATGGTGACCGGGTTCAGGATGATTTTCCTGCGTATCAGGTTGGCGCGCAGCTGGGTGATGAAATCCGGGTATGTCGATGCCTCTATCTTGTCGCTTTCCAGGACGAAGACCTGCGAGGGGATTTTGCCGTTGTAGGTCGCGATGGATATCGTGTAGTTGTTGAGGTTCTGCGTATTGTAATCTATCGATAGCGCTGCCACCTGCTCGGCGCTCCCGCGCTCTCCAGCAGTCAGGAGATCGGATGCCGCGACGGTGTTCTCTATCGATGGCTTCTCGACCTGCGGGGCTGACGCCGTCTGCGCGAGCACCTGGGTGGTGAGGTAGAGGTAGCCGATGAACATGATGATGAGAGCTATCAGGATGGCAGCGCCGAAGACGAAGAAATTGAATCCCCCTGGCGCCGGGGCCGCGGTTTTGGCCGATTGGGCCGCCTTCACATCCTTTTTCGGAGATATCAGCAGCTTTATGGCGTCTTTGATGCGTTCTATCGGGGGCCTTTCCTTTATCGCGAAGCGGAGCGAGCTCTGGTACCTCTTGCGTACATCGAAGGTGTAGCTCTTCTTCTTGATCTTCGCCTTCCCTATGCTTCCGATATCAGCCATAACGACCATTTCATCCGACAGTTTTCCTTTCCTATTGCACGACCGCGAGGTATCCTTCGCTCACGAGCTTGTTCAGTATCTCCTCGACCCGGGCATCCGAGACCTTGTAGAGCTTGGTGAAGTCCGGGATGACGACCGTGCCGTTGTGCTCTATTATCCACTCCTGCAGTTTCGTCCTGAGCACATCGTCCGAAAGCCCCTCGAGGGTGTCTATCCTGAGCTTGTATTCGTCGTTCTGGGCCTTCAGCTCATAGTTCTTCGTTGTGAGCGCCTGGTTCTGCTCGCCCATCCTCTGGACCTTCTTCTTGTAGTCGTCCATCTCCTTCTTGCACGAGTCGTAGGCCGTGTAGAGCTTGGAATAGTCCATAGTGACAGAGTTCGAAAGCTCGTTGACAGCGTTCTCTATGAGCTGGTAAAGCGTCTTGTTATCGACGGTGTATGAGCCTTCGATAAGGGAAATCAGATTGAGCAGGTAGCGAAGGACGTCCATACGCCTCTTCTTCGGGGCTATCTCGGGCGGGATGGAGTATATGACCTCGATCTCGTCGCTCTTTATCTTGAGTATCGAGAACAGGTACGGGTTCTTGTTTATGTCGCGGCTCTCGACATAGACGACATTGACCACGTCTTTTTCCGGCGCGATGCCGAGGAACGAGATGGACCTAAGCGTGTTCGCGAGGTCCTTGAGGTCCCCTTTTTGGGTGCCCTTTATCTTGAATCCGTCGACCTGCGGGGGGTGCGTCTCCTCTTTCTGCGCACCTGTTGCGCCTATCCTGGAAGGCTGCCCGGCTGCACCTGCGCCTTGCCCTGGCCTCAGGGTGTCCTTCTGTTGCGCCGAAGACGGTAATGGAAGAGCCATGGTTCATTTCACCTCTATCGTGTTTGCTGATGCTAACTTTTCCCGCCTTTCTCTTTCGAGGGCGCTTTGCTTTTGTAGCGGGGCGCGGGTTTTGTCCTGCTCTCTATATCGCCCGGGATCGGAGAAGGCTCGAGCGGAGGCATCGGAGGCGACGGCAGCGGCGGGGCCGCGGTCTTCAGGATGCCTTCGTTCAGGGCGAATGTATCGCCTTCCACGGCAGGGGCATATCTGAAGAGGGGAAGCGCGAGCACGAAACCGCTTATGATGAAGGTCGATAATATGGCCCAGATGTCGAAACGGCCCGAGAGCAGGAGCATGCCTAGCAGGACCACCAGTATGACTACGGCGATGACGGTCCCGAAGAGGACGCTTTTCTCGAACGATTTGCGCTTCTCGCGGTGCTTCGGGAGGCAGCTCTCGCAGACGTACAATTCGTTGTTCTTGGCCATGTGGAGGGCGTTCTTTATCGAC
>CAILMU010000223.1 GCA_903835325.1 uncultured Microcaldota archaeon
CGATATCATCGTCGGCAACATCCCCTATTACATCTCCTCAGATATCATCTTCAGAATAGCTCCGCTGCATTTCACGCACGCCATCCTCATGGTCCAGAAGGAATTCGCGAAGAAGATGGTATCGAAGCCGGATGATGACGATTACGGGCGCTTAAGTGTCACCTCCCAGATAGCTTTCGATATCAAACTCGAGCGAGTCGTCCTGCGCCACCTGTTCCGCCCCATCCCGAAAGTCGATTCAGCGATAATCGTCCTGAAGCCGACCGGCGTCATCCTCAGCCAGTTCCAGGAGAACATCATCCGCTGGCTCTTCTCGCACAAGAACAGGACTGTGAGGAATGCCCTAATATCGTCAAAGGAGTTCGAGGATACGGATATCCAAAAACTCGGGGATTTCCTGAAGCGCCGCGTCCGCACCCTAACAAAGGAAGACGTGCTCGACATCGCAAAGCTGCTTTCATGATTGGTTTAAAAAGCTCAAAGGATTACTCAGGAACGGTGAATCAAATGGCTGAAACAGTTGAACAGTTCAGGGATGAATTGCGCGCGCTCAGGGTCGATCTTTACTCCAGCGGGGAGAATGCAGATGTCAAGCTCCTCGCAAGCTACATCGACAGGCTTATCATCGCCCTCGATGATCTCGCTCAGAACCTTGACCTCATGTCGGTCGAAGTCGAGACCATGGGCGAGGCCGAAGAGGCGCCCGGCAAGGGAGCCGAATGCTCCTGCCCGTGCTGCTGCGAACCTATGCCGATGAAAAAGGCAGGAAAAAGCATGAAGATGAAGCCTGCCAAGAAGAAACCGAAGAAGGCTCCAAAGAAAAAGAAAGGACGGAAATGAACGTCGTCTTTGCTTTGGATAGCTTCTAATATTTTTCCTTTCTTTCTTTTACCATGAAGACCTACTCAGCTTTCATCGCTCTCGTTTTTGCAGCGGTCCTGTTTTCCGGGTGCATCCAGATCCCCGGCCAGACATCTGGGACGGGGACACCGGTGACACACCCGGCAGTCTCAGGCAATGCGACCCAAGGGACCTCAGGCTCCGGCACGGGCGCGACAACCGGCACGGGAACTCAGGGGGCTTCAGGGGGCCCAAGGGGGTTCAGGAACGCAAGGGACCCAAGGGGGGTGCCGTGGCGCAAGGAAGCTCTGGAACCTCAGCGACCCAAGGCAGCTCGGGAACCAGCGGTGCAGCCGCACCTACCGGCCCGGCCTCGATGGAAATGTCATACATATCTCTCGGCTGGAACATCTCCGGGACGCTCTACAAGGCATCCACCAACACGCCGACCAAGGCGGTCATACTGGTCCCGATGCGCGGTTTCACAAGGGACAGCTATCCAATCAGTTTCATAACCGACATACTCGGCAAGATGGACAACACAATAGTATTCGCGATAGATCCGAGAGGCACAGGCAAAAGCACGAACCTCGGAAACTACCAAAGCTTCACCACCGATGATTACCGGGCGAGCGCTGATGATATCATCACAGCGAGGACCGCCCTCAGGAACGTATACCCGACGCTCGACACGTTCTATGTCGTCGGAGCGAGCATGGGTTCAAGCGCGGCGATACTTGCTGCAAACAAAGATAACCGGTTGAGCAAGGTCGTCATGATATCTCCAGGGCGCTCATACGAAGGGGTCAGCATAGACCGGGCGGTATCGGATTACATGCAGCCGGTCCTGGCTGTCGCATCTTCAGGGGATACTGACGCCGCTACTGCTGCGCAATGGGTATACTCCACCGAAAGCTCGCCCCAGAAGCAGGTCAAGATATACCGCGGGACATCGGCCCATGGGACAGATATCTTCGGGCAGGAAGGGAGCGACACGCCGCTATCCAGCGTGATAACGGATTTCCTGAAATGAAGGAAGAACCTCCGGTTTGTCACTATGTGGATCAACCCTGCCAATATGAGGTATTATAAACTTATATATGTATAAACTTATATTATGAGACATGTCACGGTACAGAAGAACTATGCTGTGCAGCTATTGCAGGAAGAAGTCCTTCATTTTCCAACACTTAAGACGATCCTGCAGGTAGAGGATATACTAATAAACGCTGAAACGACCATGTCCAGGGAAGCACTGAAGCGGAAACTCGGGGGGCGTATAATGCACCCCACGCTCAACATTATCCTTCATTACCTTGAAGACAGCGGAAAGATATACATCGGCGAGAAAGGCATCACATGGATATACAATCCAAGCCAGAAACTCAAGACGGCTATCCGAAAGGGTGTTGAGCATTAGCAAGATCATACGCATCATCTTTACCGAAGATGCAGAACAGGAATACCGGAAGCTGGTCGATACTGTCAAACAGGAGCATCAGAAAGGAGCCACGAATTCTGAGAATCAGCGGCTTCTGAAATCCATAGACGAGAAAGTCGAGCGGTTGAAGTACGCGCCGGATTCTGGGATCCAAATATCAAGAAAGTTATTCCCGCCGGAATACCTGAACGAATATGGTATTAACAATCTGTGGAAAATGAATCTGTTCAACTATTGGCGGCTGATATATACTATTCAGGGCGATAAGCTCGAAGTTCTATGCGTAATTCTCGATCTGATAGACCATCCGACGTATGATAAGAAGTTCGGTTACAAGAGCCGATAATGGAAGCTCTAGAATACCCCGAAAAGCCCTTTCTTCTCCCCCTCATTGTCGAACTGCTGGAGCAGCTCTTTCTGTTTGCCTGAAAGCTTCTTCGGGACTTCAAGGATCACCCTGACCATCAGGTCGCCCTTGCCTCCCCGATTCAGCTTCGGCATCCCTTCTCCGCGCAGCCGGAAAACAGTATGCGACTGGGTCCCTGCCGGGATATGAAGCTTGTCCTCTCCGAACAATGTCGGCACCTTGATATCCCCGCCCAATGCCGCCCTTGTGAAACTGAGGGGAATCTCCAACCAAAGGTCATCGCCCTGGCGCTCGAATCGGGCGTGCTTCTTTACGTATATCGTGACAAACAGGTCTCCTGGTCCGTCCCTGCCGTATTCGCCAAGGTCCTCGAGCCTGAGCTTCATCCCGCTCTGTATCCCCGCAGGGATGTTAACATTGATGTGCTCGTATTCGCTTGTCCTCCCGGAACCGTTGCATACCTTGCACGGTTTCTCTATCACCGCGCCTTCGCCATGGCATCTCGGGCAGGTCGTGACTGTGTAGAACTGCATCGGCCCCATCCTCCTGGATTGCTGGACCTGGCCGCTTCCCCCGCACGATGAGCATGTCTTCCTTCCGCTTCCGGATTCCGCCCCGCTTCCCCCGCATTTCTTGCAGGCTTTGGTGTGGCGGTAATCAATCTCTTTCTTAGCGCCTTTGGCCGCTTCTTCCAAAGATATCTCTAGGTTCGCCCCGAGATCAGCACCGTATTCCCTTCTCCTTCCGCCACCCCGTTTCCCTCTCGCTCCGCCTCCGAAAGCAGAACCGAATATGCTTCCGAAAGGGCCTCCACCGAAACCGAAGCTCTCGAACATGTCCTGGAAATCAGAGAAATCCGCGGTCCGGAAGATATCCTCCTGGCTGTACATCTGGTCGAAGCCGGCGTGGCCGTACTGGTCATATTGCGCGCGCTTGTTCTGGTCGCTCAATACTGCGTAAGCCTCGCTTATCTCCTTGAATTTTTCGGTCGCTTCAGGGGCTTTGTTGCGGTCAGGGTGGAATTCGAGAGCGAGCTTGCGATACGCCTGTTTTATCTGGTCCTCACTAGCGCCCTTAGGGACTCCAAGGACTTCGTAGTAATCGCGTTTCTCGGCCATAGCAGTTCAACGTCCTAGATAATAACGACTAAATCATCTGTACATATTATTGTTTTGCTCCTGCTCCATCTCCTGCCATCTGCGGAGGATGTCCATGGCCCATTCCTCGTCAGGGCTCATATGCCTCTTCATGCCATAGCCACGTCCGCGCATGCCGAAGCCATACCCCTGCCCCGAGGCTGGAGGCTCGACCGTTTCCGGTTCCTTCTCTTTCCCGGAAAGTATCGCATACGCTTCGCTAATCTCCTTGAACTTCTCGTTAGCATCCGGGGATTTGTTCCGGTCCGGGTGGAATTCCATAGCGAGCTTGCGGAACGCTCTCTTTATCTCTTCGAGTGTCGCCTTGGCAGAAACGCCGAGAACTTTATGGTAATCCTTCTTCTTGGCAGGCATGAAGTTCTAGCCCATGATGGTTGTTTTTTCACTTATCCACTTTCTCGTATTCCCCTTCCACGACATTATCGTCGCCGGAGCCGTTCCCTTTCTTCTTGCCTTTCTTGATGCGTTCATATCCCGGGCCTTCGCTTCCAGGGCCACCTTGAGCACCAGGCCCCTGGCCTCCTGCGCCCCGGCCTTGGTTTCCGGGATTTTCGCCTTCCCCGCCAGGGTTCCCGCCCATATTCAGGCCTCCGCCTTGCTGGCCGTACATGGAAGCACCGACCTCTTCGAGAGCTTTCTTGAGCGCTTCGGTCTCGGACCTAATCTTGCCGACATCTTCGCCGACCATCGCATCCTCGACCTTCTTCTGCGCGGCCGCTATCTTGTCGAACTGATCTTTTGATAATTTGTCCTTGAAATCCTCGACCGTCTTCTTCGCGACATAGACCATGGATTCCGCTTCGTTCTTCGCTGTCGCGAGTTCGAGCGCCTCCTTGTCCTGCGTCGCGAACTTCTCGGCATCGGCCATCTTTGCCTTTATCTCGTCATCCTTCATCTTCAAGGGAGCCGTGACCCTCATGCTCTGCTCTTTCCCTGAAGCCTTGTCCTTGGCCCCTACATGAAGTATGCCATTGGCATCGATATCGAAAGTGACCTCAACTTGCGGCACGCCTCTTGGCGCAGGCGGAATCCCGACAAGCGAGAACTTGCCGAGCTCCACATTATCCCTCGCCATCGGCCTCTCCCCTTGCAAAATATGTATGTCCACCGCAGGCTGCATGTCCGCGGCTGTCGAGAAAGTCTGGCTCTTCTTTGTCGGTATAGTCGTGTTCCTCTCGATAAGCCTTGTCATCACCCCACCCAGCGTCTCGATGCCGAGCGATAGCGGTGTCACATCGAGAAGCAGGATGTCCCTGACTTCGCCTGAAAGCACCCCTCCTTGGATAGCAGCGCCCATGGCTACGCATTCCATCGGGTCCACTCCCCTTTCGACCTTCTTGCCGATAGTATCCTCGACGAATTTCTGGACAATCGGCATCCTCGTCGGCCCTCCGACCAGGATTATCTTGTCGATCTGCGGCTGGTTCAGTTTCGCATCGCGCATGGCCTGCTCGACCGGCTGCCTGCATCTCTCGATGATCGGCCTTATCAGGTCCTCCAGTTTCGCCCTGGTCAATTTGTACACGAAATGTTTCGGCTGGTTGTTCACTGATGCCAGGAAAGGAAGATTGACCTCTGATTCGAGCGTTGTCGAAAGCTCTATCTTCGCTTTCTCGGCAGCCTCCAGTATCCTCTGCTGGGCCTGCCTATCCTTGGTGATATCCATCCCGCTCTCTTTCCTGAATTGGTCTGTCAGGTAATCTGCGATTATCCTATCCATGTCGGTTCCGCCGAGCTGCGTATCCCCGCTGGTGGATTTCACCTCGAAGACCCCGCCCCCGAAATCCATGATTGTGACATCGAGCGTGCCTCCGCCGAGGTCGAATACCAGTATCTTCATCTCCTTGCCGACCTTATCGAGGCCATACGCCAGGCAAGCAGCCGTCGGCTCATTCACGAGCCTCACCACTTCCAGCCCGGCTATCTCGCCTGCGTCCTTGGTCGCCTGCCTCTGGTTGTCATTGAAATATGCCGGGACCGTGATTACCGCCTTATCGACCTTCTCACCAAGGAATTCCTCCGCATCCTTCTTGATTTTCTGCAATAGGAAAGCGGAGAGCTCCTGGGGCCGGTATTCCTTCCCCAGTATATCGTACTTGAAATCAGTCCCCATCTTCCTCTTGAACGCGGTGATGGTCCCTTCCGGGTTCGTGACAGCCTGGCGTCTAGCCGGTTCGCCTATTATCCTCTGCCCGTCCCTTGTCAGGGCGACATAGCTCGGGAAAGCCTTCCCGTATTGCGTTATCCCTTCTGTGCTCGGGATGATTTTCGGCCTGCCCCCTTCCAGGAATGCCGCTGCTGAATTAGAAGTCCCCAAATCTATACCAATGATTTTACCCATCTCAATCTACCTCCTCACAATCCCTGATCCTTCCTTTCTGATTCTTCGATTCCGCATCCTTCCATCGTCTCCTGATTCTTCTTCATCTCCTTTGTTTTCCCCACCACGACTTTGGCATGGCGCAGGACCTTGCCCTTGTAGTGATACCCTTTCTGTATCTCCTCGACTATCTTCCCGTTCTTCTCATCTCCGCTCTCCACTGTCCTAATCGCATCGTGCTTGTATGGGTCGAAGCTCTCGTCTAGCGATTTCATCGGCTCCACATTCTCCTTCCGGAGCAGGTCGAGCAGTTTCGAGTATATCAATTCCATGCCCTGCTTGAACTCTTTTCCGCTCGATTTGTCCATGTGCCTTATCGCTATCTCGAACTCATCCACGACAGGCAATAGCCTGAGCATGACATCCGCGGACGCGTTCTCCCTCACTATCTCGTTCTCGCGCGCGGCTCGCTTCTTGTAGTTCTCGAAGTCCGCCTGCAGGCGCATGAGCCTGTCCTCGAGCTCCTTCACCTTAGCCTCTTGTTTCGCCCGCTCCGCATTCCGCTCCTTCTCTTTCCCCCCTCCGAATATCCCGAGTAGCTTGGCATCCTCGTGGGCGACAAGCTTCTCTTCGGGCGGCGCGCCGAGCTCTGCCTTCTTCTCTCCTGCAAGGGCTATCGGTTCGCTCGAACCAATCTCAATATTCTTTTTCGCTTCTTTCCCCGCGTCTTTTTTCTCGTCCGTAGGATCACCATCTTTCAGCATTGATTATTTTGAATATTTAACATATTGTTTAATATATAGAAAGATTTTTAAATTTTAATGCGGAAAGGTATTCATATGGTTCAACAGAGGCGCTTTTACAGGCAGATAATCATCCGCTACATCCAGACCCCGGTCCAGGAACCAGAGAATATAGATTATGAAATAGATTATATATACCAAGTCCTCGGCCTCGGGGATGAACGCGATGATGTCGGGCGCCATGTCTTCCGGGCGCTCGTCAAAGCAAGCAAGCGCGGGGAAGGGATATCCTCGAGGGATCTGATGGCGCTATCCGAAGTGAGCCAGGCAGCTATAATATATCACCTGAACCTGTTCCAGCGCTCCGGCCTTGTGGTGAAGGAGGGGCGCAACTATGTCCTTCGGGGCTACACGCTCGAAAACACGCTCGGGGAGCTGGAGAACGACATGCACAGGAGATTCGAATCCTTGAAGGAGATAGCGAGAAAGATAGAAGGGAAGCAGTGAGCTAATCCTATTTTCCTCGTTTCCGGATAATCGCCGAATCGCACATCGAATCCAAGCTCCTTATCTCTTCTTCCGGCGCCCCGAGCTCGGCAAGGGCCTTCAAAGTCGGTTCCTTCCACGTGCCTAAAATACACAATCCTCTGAATACATTGCTATAGTAACTCGGGTGATGGCCTGTGATTTGGCTCAACTTTGAGAAATCGCTGCCTAGCCTCTGGAGCATCTTAGCCATGACAGTTTCGACGGTTTTCAGGGCTTCCAGCTGCTCCGAATGCTTGGCCCCCCTCATTTTCCGGTTTTCGGAAAAAACTTCCCTCGGGATCGACGCGTAAAGGCGTTCAAGTTCGAGGCATTTTGAATCGTCCACGCCGCAGCCGCGCAAAGCCTGGTATATCCGCTGCCTCACATCCGGCTTCACATGGTAGTTTTTCGCGTTGACGAACGAGGAAATGACGCCTTGGTACACTTCGCACTCGTCTGCGATGGATGAGCCGCTCCTACCGATATTTCCGAATACCTCCCCCGCCTTTTTCCTGAACTCTTCAGGATCCGTTGACCTTGCTTCTGCCATCCCTGTTTCGGATAACGGGCAGAACCTGTCGCCGGATTTATATCTCTCCAGGCGCCGGGCCATCATCCGGGCCCTCCCGTCATTATCTCCGATCGAAGAGAACACTTTCTGCGCTTCATCGAGCTTCCCGGCCCTGGCATACGCGAGGCCGAGCGCGTAACGGACATTATCCGTCGGCTCGTTATCATGAATCATCCTGAAGATGCGCGAAGCGCTCGCGAAATCCTTGTTGTTGATATACCTGAAGCCAAGCTTCAGGAGATCGTGGGTCACCGGGGTGAAATAGGTTTTCTTTTGGATTATCTGCTCTGCCATAATCCAATCAATATAGCCAGTATCAAATATAAACATATACGGACACGGAAAAATAGCGATGTCATCCTTTCTTGCTTTTCGGAAGACGGGGCGGACTTTTCGGGGCTATCTCGATGCCTTTTTCATCGAATTTCATGACGATTTCATCAAGCACGTAGGAGCCTGTCTTTGACATAGGCGTCCCTTCGAAACCGCCGTCCACCGGAGCATCGGGCACTATGCACTTCCTCCCTTCGTCTATCTCGGGCGCTTCTGAGAGGTGTCTTGGGGGTTCGGAGAGTTGAGCCGGCGGTTCAGAAAGATGCTCAGGCGGTTTGGAGACGTTGCCAGGAGGTTCCGAGAGCTGGCTTGTTGAAGCGCTGGCTCTATCTTCCATGGGCCTCTTGCTTGGAAACCTGTTCTGCCTTTTCGGGGCTTTTGACGGCACGACCGCCGGTTCGGTCTCGCGGCTTGAGATAGAAGGACGTCCGCTGGTTCTTGTCTTCCTGTCAGTCGTGATACCCACCCACACCTTTATATGATAAAAAACAATTATAAAACCCAACCCCGGTCGAAAAACCGCCAAGAATAGCATTATATTATTATTGCCATATTATCCCTTTCAAGATAACAATAAAATCTGAGGGATCATCCTGGCAGCACGCATTCCATCGAGACTGATAGACCTGAAGGCGCAGCCCCAGGAAGCCGAAGTCATTCGGATAAGATCGCAGTTGCCCGATCCTGCCATATCAGAACCTAATTCGCGGACGTTCCATGCCAAAGGGCTCATCAAAGAGCGGCGCTACGCCGAAGCCGAGACCCTCCTTCTATCGATACTCAAGGAGAACCCCTGCGACGATTATGCGACAGGAACGCTCACCAACCTCTACTCCTGGACGGGCGATCTGGAAAAAGCAGAGATTCTCTTCGCGAGCGCGATGCTCGCCGACACTCTCACCCCATACATGTGCGCAGAGATGATACGTTCATACTCGAAAGCAGGGCAGATGGAGAGCGCAAGGGAGATATTCGATGCCTTCCACAACAGGGAAGCCGACTGCTCCCACGTCTTCTGCGCCATGATGGAGTGCTACAGGGATGCCCACGATACCGAGAAAACGCGGGAGATATTCGATCTTTCCGAATCCTACGGATACTCGCACCGCAGGATACACGGCGCGATGATAAAGGCGTACTCCCGCTCAGGGCGTTATATGGAAGCGACCGCGACGCTCGTGGACGCCATCCAGAGGGGCATCGTCGATGCGCAGATGTTCACGAATATGATACACGCCCTGGACTTCGATCATAGGACAGACGATATCTTCGTGCTCTATGACCTGGCCGCCCGTTACGATGTCCTGGACAGGATACTTTGCAGGTGCACGGTATTCGCACTCGCCGATAGCGGCCTTGTGGATAGGGCAAGGATTGTTTTCGACAAGGCCTCCGAGCTGGGCCTGGCAGAAGAAAAGATGCTCGATACGATAACAGACCAATATCTCAGGGCCGGCAGGGTGGGCGATGTCCGGTCTCTCGCGCTCAAGGAGATGGGGAAAGACTGGTTCGACCCGGATGCCATATCCTCCATCCTTGGCAGGCTGATGAACTACGGATACGAGCGCCCGGCACGGGAGCTCCTCAAGGATTATTTCAATAAGAAAGGGTTCTCCAAGAGTCCGTTCAAGGCGGTCTGCGGAAGGTTCTACACAGAGCGGAGGTACTACGACGTCCTCACCCTGATTGGTTCCCTTCCGGAGCAATTCCGGAACGAGCCGTATGTGATAGTCCGGAAAGCCGAATGCTTCAGGAAGGTCGGAAGCCATGACCGCGCGATAGCGATGCTCCGGGATGCCATAAGCTCCGGGGCCTTGGATGATTACAGCATAAGGGCGGCAAAATCCGTAATCGGCTTCTCCCTCAAAGACAGCGGCCGTTTCGATGAGGCATTCGTCATGTTCAAGGGCCTCATCGATGCAAAGCCGGAAAACAGGCATAACTCAGCCAGGGCGGCCTGCGGGCTCGCCTTCGCATGGGAGCAGAAAGGCATGACCGGCCTCACGGACGAGGATATCAGCCTGGCGCTCTCTGCGCTGAAAGACGTGACCGTGAGCAGGAACCCGAATTTCGCGAAGGATATCCATAATGCGATAAAGATTCTCGAGAACCAGGAAAATCGGGCA
>CAILMU010000224.1 GCA_903835325.1 uncultured Microcaldota archaeon
ATCCTGGAAATGGGCCTCTGATTTCTTGATCGCTTCTTCGATATCCGCGCTTGACTCCTCCATAATCGCCTTCTCGTACCCTTCGCTCCATATCCCTTTGTCCTTGAGATAGAGCCTGAACCGTTTTATCGGATCCCGGTCCAGCCAGTATGCGGTCTCTTCGGGATCACGGTATTTCTTCGGGTCATCCGAAGTGGTATGCGGCCCCATCCGATATGTCACGAACTCGATGACGGAAGGGCCTTTCCCGGCTCTCGCATTGTCAGCGGCCTCTTTCACCGCCTTGTAGACCGCCAGGACGTCATTGCCATCCACCTGGATGCCCTTCATACCGTAGGCAAGCGCTTTCTGGGCCAATGTCTCGGATTTCGTCTGCCATTTCCTAGGGACAGATATTGCGTACTGGTTGTTCGAGATGATGAAGACGCACGGGAGTTCTAAGACACCCGCGAAATTCAGGGCGTCATGGAAGTCGCCTTCGCTCGTTGCGCCATCGCCGCAGAAAGCGAGCGTCACCGGATTCTCGTTCCGCAGACGATTCGCATAGGACGCGCCGACCGCGTGCGTGAGCTGGGTGGCTATCGGGAGCACGTACGGGAAGCAGCGGTATTTTCTATCCAGCTTGTGCCCGTCCTCGAGACCCATCCATGATAAGTTAACTAGGTCGGTCGGTATGCCACGGATATGATATACCGCGTTCGCTTCCCTGTAAGTCGGGAATATCCAGTCATCGTCAGGAACAGCCATTGCTGAACCGACTGGGATGGCTTCCTGGCCTTCGACCGGGGCATAGGTGTACATCCTGCCGGTCCTCTGCAGGGCGATGCATTTGCGGTCCCAGAGGCGGGCATACACCATATAGCGGAACATCTTGTCGAGTATTTCGTTGCTGAGGGCCGGTTCCAGTGCCTTGTCGAGCATGCCGTCTTTGTCAAGTATTTGAAGGTAGTCCACCTTGCCTTCGAAAACGCGGGTTATTGGCATGGCTAGCTAAGCGAGGCTAATTATATAAAATCTTCAGTGGGCGCTTCGCTATCGCCTTGCATGAATAAGGCCGCGGACGAATGGTTCTGCCGCCCTATACGAGCTCCGGACGAACGGTCCGCTCGCAACAAATCTGAAACCCAATGCGTATCCGATTCGTTCGTATCTTGAAAAAATCTCGGGCGAGACGTACTCTATTATCGGGATGTTCCGGGCGTTTTTTGATGGCTGGAGATATTGCCCTATCGTCACAATCTCTACGCTAGCATCACTCAGGTCTTCAAGCGCTTTCCCGACTTCATCTCCGCTCTCGCCGAAACCCACCATCAAACCAGATTTCGTGATGACTCGTCCGCTCGAGATTTCGTGAATTTTTTTCAAAACTCCGAGCGATTGCCTGTAGCTCGCTTTCCTATCCCTTATCTCCGGGCTCAATCTCTCGACCGTCTCGATATTGTGCGATAATACATCCACACCAGAATCTATCATCGTCCGAATCGCTTCTTCATTTCCCTCAAAATCCGGCACAAGCGCTTCGATCATCATTTTCGGGTTCTTCTTTTTGATTTCTCTAACGCATCGCGCGATATGCTCCGAGCCTCCATCAGCCAAATCGTCGCGGGTGACAGACGTGATAACAGCATACTTCAAGCCGAGCGTTTCAATAGCACCAGCGAGTTTTTTCGGTTCATCTTCATCCAGCGGAGGAGGTTTCGCCATGGTTTTCACTGCGCAGAATCTGCAGCTCCGCGTGCAGTATTCCCCCATCACCATGAATGTCGCAGTGCCAGATGCCCAGCATTCCATCCTGTTCGGGCATAGCGCGCTCTGGCAGACCGAGAACAAGCCGTCCTTTGCGTGAAGCCGGGCGATCCTCCTGGTGTCATCAGTCTCGGAGAATCTTATCTTGAGCCATCCAGGTTTGGGGCCGGCTCCCATCTAGCTCGCCGGAAGCTGGCAGCCGCTCTTCGAGCTCAGCTCTTCAAAACTCATCTCCCCTTCGTTGTGTGTCTTGTCAGGGAAGACCCATGTCGGGTATGCCTGGATGCCGGCGTTGGCGCAGATCGGGGATTCGACGCCCGGCTGGTTCGGGACCGAGCATTCCGTGTAATTGACATACTGGAAAGCGCCTTCGAATGCATCCTTCTGGGCCGAGCAGTGCGTGCAGTCCTTGCTGCCATACATCACGACGCCCTTCGAGCTCAGGCATTTGGCAAAGGAGTCGTATTTCCCGCTGGTGTTTATGCAGCCGCTCGCAAGAAGCGCCATGCACAGCGCCATGACTATGAGCAATCTCATGATTAGAGAATCAGCGCTAAAGATTAAAAATCATTTTATGCTCTTCCTAGCGGCATCCGCTGAAGGCATTCAGACCCTCATCGGCCTTGGACGCAGGGGGATGACATTGAGCAAAGCGCTTTCGCGTTTCGGCCTGAAGCACAATCGGTCGACCATGGCCTTCTCAGCATCCTTCGCCTGGTCCTTCGCTTCAGCCGTCCCATGCATCCTCATCATGGCCAGGAACATCGTGGCCCTGCTCGAGAACTGCGCGCTCTTGCCGAGATGTTCGAAGATTTCCGTTATCTTCTGGGGCCTCTCTGAGATGAGCTCCCACAGGAAGTCTGCGGCCTCATCGCCTTTGCCGTAATCCGTGAAGCCTCCCAGCTCGTGCATTACGCCCATCGTGTGCGATACTATCATATCGAGCCTTACCTGGAGCCTGTCGAACCCTTCAAGGTTCCGAAGTATCTCGAGGCATACCCGTTTGGCTTGCGGAAGGTATTCAAGCACGCTGGTGCCAAGTTCGCTCCCGATGGCGTCGAACTCCATCCTCAGTTCCTGATGCAGTGCCATAGCGAGCGGCCGGCGCACATGGCGTTCATGGATAAACCCCTGCCATCTCGATTCCGCCTCGTCGCAGCTGTTTATCCAGGTCCTTGCGTCCAGGCTCTTCCCGCGCGCCTCGTTCACCCAAAGCTGCATCTGGGCCCGGAATTCCCGGGTGACGGTACCGTCGTCATGGCCTATGTAACTGACATTTCCTCCCATTATATCTCTCAAATAGCATTTGTGGTGTGGCGATTATATATCTTTCGATTGGAATTTGGGTCAAATTATCACCTAGAGGGCTGAATAATGTGGATTCGCACATAATTTGCTTGCCTGGCCAAAAGAAACGCAGTTGCCCGGGGTCCCTGGAAACCTCTTCCACCAAGGAATTAAAAACAGGGCCCAAGATGAAAGGATTGAGGTGGATAGATGTATCACATCGGAGTTATCCAGAATGTCTTATCGCCGAGATCCAAAGGCATGGTGAGCTCGGACAGCTCAACCCAAGCCGTCGTCCGCATGTGGGACGAGAACCTCCTGATCCTGGGCGTAGACAAGAAGATTTCAGCGCGCGTGAAGAAGGGGGATTATGTTTTGGCTGATTATTCGCCCCTGGCCCCAGAATCCGGCCACAGGAGGCTGTGCATCACCAAGATAATCCCATCCGAAATGGGCAGGTTGGTCTGGAACACGTTCCAGGGCGAGTTCGAGCGCAGGAAGAACATCGGGCAGCAGCCGCAACCCCAACCCGGGCAGATGCGCTACATACGCTGAACAGCCGATTTCACTTTTTTTCTATATATCTTATCTTGAGAAAACGTCCGGGCTTTTCCCGATCCATACCTCGTAGAGCGCGAGGTTCGCCTGCATCCTTTTCACGATTTTCGTCTGGAACCCCTGCATCGCGTACTGCTCGGATATCCTGTTCGCCTCATTGATGTCCTGCGTCGTTGCGGCAAGGCGCATCCGCGCGCCAGGTTCGATGACTGGTTTGTTTATATCAGGGCGCTCCATGCTGTTCCACCTTTCCGATGAAAAGAAATAATTTGGGGTCACTGAGATTTGAACTCAGATCAAAGCCTTGTTCTGACCAGTTTGATATTTCCAAAAAGGCCGCCCGAAGGCTCCAGTCTACCAGGTTAGCCCATGACCCCGATATAAATCTATTCCGGGTTAGCACGAAAGGGTTTTTAAAATCCGAACGTGGCGTCGTTGTCTTGAGAGGGCAAGTCAGTGAGTTGCAGAGATGCGGAAAAATATCCGGATTCTATTGAGTGATCGAGCAAATGCCCTTTCATATTCTATAACAGGTGTTGTACAAAAATAATCCATTCTGCCAAAAAATAGTTCAATGGAAACAAAATATTGCGGGAAAATGTTGTTTTTCCACACCGGTTTTAGAAAATTATATATATCAGTTCATGTATACTACCTTAGTTGCTATATGACTTCGCGAAGGATATTTCTTGATGCCATCAGAAAAAACCACTCCACATTGACGCGATTCATAGAAACAGCGATATTTCACAATGGAAAACTCAACCCGGCAAACCTATTCAGGGTCATAGACCATCCAGACGGAACGATGAACATATCTAGGGCCGATGGCATGAATCCAGACACCCGAAGCGTCGTCATCGGAATCGAACCCTGCAACTCATATTCCCCCCTCTATGAATTGGATTATTTCCTGATGGGGATGTTCCTTTCAATCGTCGCGACTGCGCTTCCATTGTCTGAATACAGGGAAATAACTGATCCGAACCAAAGATCAAAGAGGATCGAGGATGATCTCCTGAAGCTCGATGAGGCCGACATCGAATTGGCATTCCAATCCCCAAAAGTTGCCATCGTGGGCATTCTGACCGATGACATAGAACCCTATCGATATCGAAAGAACCAGCTTTGGAAGCTGAGCGAACCGGCAATGAAGAAACGGTGCATCGATGTCACCGCAGACGAGATAGGGAAAAATGCGAAAAATTATTACAATCTCAAGGGCATATTATGGACAGAGGAGGATGAAGCAATCAGCAGGATAGCGATAGACAGCGGGAGGAATCTTTGCGAGACGAAAATAATCCAATCTTACCTCACGATAAAGAGATTCCTCGGCGAAATGGACATAGATATCAAGAAACTGCCGTTTTTGTTCTCATTTTCCCCCAATAACGACGTCCGCACACTGGGCTCGGACTGCCCGCTTCTCGATTTGCTCCTTGAACTCCATTCTTCGGAGCAGTATTATCGATTGAGGAAACTCCTGAATTGGAATTACCCCCGCTTCTTCCAGGTTTCCTGCCCCAATTGCGGCGAATCCTCCAAAAAGATAATCAACGGCCAGATCAAAGGGCCGGACAAGAGATTGATGCGGCTGGTCTGCTCTGAGAAGGAAAAACGCTTTCGGAACGAATTCGATATAGATATCATCTCGAAAAAGGGCTGCAACCATAGATGGGACCTTCAATTGCCTCCAACCGCAGAAGGCCTTTACGGTTCATTGGTGAACGGATTCGGGCTGTACTTCCCCGTCAATTCCTTGATATGGATAATAAACGGCATATCGGTCGCGCCGACCGCCCTGCTATTCACCGATGCCGGGTTCTACATGAAAAAGAAGGCCGTAGGCCAAGTTCGGAATCTGCCTATTGGCGATCATCCTGAACTGCTGATCCACATGGTCGTATTGCAAAGGGCTTTCCTCAGGGGGGAAATATGCCCGGACACCTGCAAGCGCCTGAAGGAGCGCGATCTTCTGGTCAACAGCGAACCATTGCTCCTGGGCCATCAATCGCCGACCAGCCTGCTCGACCTGGTGCTCTGCACCATGGGTCCTGATGGCCAGAAATTCCATATAACCGACAGCAGCGTTTTTGCCGCGATAAAGCACGGATCGACCCATGAAGAGATACTCGCCAAATCGCTGAATATCGTGCATTTTCCGACAGAAAAACTCATTGCCCTGGACCGGGG
>CAILMU010000225.1 GCA_903835325.1 uncultured Microcaldota archaeon
CTGTTGGCTTGAACGGTACCTGGCAAGCTTGCCCGCACTTCGCGCACGTCGCATCAAACATTTCTCTGTCGCTGTTGTCTCCGTATCCCATAAATTACACCATTGATTCTAATCAATAATTTATTTTACTCTGATATACTATCATCGCTTCCAATCTTAAATCTATCAGTCCTAGGGAAAACCGCGATTATCGACCCTATTTGGAAGATAAGAGATTCATGCACTCCGCTTTCAGGGTCTGATTCAAAATCTTGGAACAATATGAAATCTCGTGCGAATTCTTCGCAATGCCATAATAGCAGTCGTCAGCCGTGGCGTGATCAGCAAGCAAATCACATGATTGGGATTGTATGGTCTCTGAGGATTTTTTTACTGTAAAGAAACCCATCAGCGAAGCTATCCCGCATATGGCGACGATTACGATTATTAATCCTCCAGCAATGAGATATTTGGTTTCCATTCGATCACAGTCCCATCTTGTTCCATTATTCATCGAATCCTCGAGATGGCGATCGTTGCGCTTATCATGCCGAATAGAAGGATCGCGGAAGGGCACAAGCCTGGCCGAGTCGTCGTCTGCTGGCAGTTCATGGAGCATTCATAAGAGCCATTGCCGGGGTTCGTGCATCCGTTCGATGCGTAATCGTAAGTGCCTCCGGAACCCTCGCAGCATCCTTGGACGCAATGCTTCACCGCATCTGATACGGCGAAAGATACGCTCGACAGCATGAAAAGAGCCAATATCCCGAAGATAACCCGCTTCATGATCATCGCCTCGTTTCGAGAGATTCCTTATTTTTTATCGCCCTTCACCATCCTCTGGAAGTCCTTCATGCTCATCTCGACAGGCAGGCCGATATACCCGCACTGCGGGCATTCTATCTTCGTGATGATGCTGTCGTCCATCGGATTCGTGAGCTGGTTGATATAATCGCCTTCGGTGACAGGCCTTTTACATTTAGGGCAGACGATGACATCCTCGCTCTCGTCGTCCTTGTTCGATTTCTCGATCTCATCATCGAGCTTGTCGACCGCCTCATCGACTTCTATATCCTCTTTTGATTTAGCCATAGTATCACAATCCATCCAGACTATCTGTTCCAAATGTCTATATATTTTCCGAAAAAACCTGCGAAAGAGCCGATTCGATGGAAAAGGGGAAAAAAGGAAAATATGGCGAAAATCTTGGACTACTGGACAGTGCAGTTCTCTTCCCATGAGCGTATGCATTTCTGTTTCGCATCGCACCATGAGTAGCCGGCAGACGGAATGCAACCATGCGCATCTCTATCGCTTCCTGGCATCTGGTTGCAGATTACCTCCTGTTCCACGCAATTATTGCCAAGGAGCAGGAGCCTGCACTGGTCGCTCATCGAATCAGGGCCCACGACCGGGCATTGGGTGACGAGCGCGCCGTCCTTGTAGAACTTCGATCCGCCCCCTACCAGCGAGCTGACGACGCGGATATATTCCCCGCAGATGAAGATATTTGCTACGTTCTCCGCTCCGCAGTAAGTGCGGGCGGCAGCCACCAAAGTCTGGTTAGCCGTCTGATTCTGCTGGTTGGTTGATGTGCAGTTCTCTTCCCAGGGCCTGATGCATTTCTTTGATGCTTCGCACCAGGTATATCCTGCTGAAGCCTTGCAACCATGGATATCAGAGTCGTTCCCTACTATTATAGGGGCTGTGCAGTTCTCCTCCCACGGGCGTATGCATTTCTGCGACGCTTCGCACCAGGTGTAACCTGCCGATGCTTTGCAACCGTGGATATCGGAATCGTTCCCCACGAGGATTGGCGCTGTGCAGTTCTCCTCCCACGGGCGTATGCATTTCTGCGACGCTTCGCACCAGGTGTAACCTGCCGATGCTTTGCAACCGTGGATATCGGAATCATTCCCGACTATGACTGAAGATGTGCAGTTCTCCTCCCAAGGCCTGATGCACTTCTGTTTGGCATCGCACCAGGTGTAACCTGCCGAAGGGATGCACCCGTGCGCATCAGTGTCGTTCCCGACCAGATGGATGGGTTGCTGCGGTTCTATGCA
>CAILMU010000226.1 GCA_903835325.1 uncultured Microcaldota archaeon
GACTCTGGTCCCATTGTCTTGGAGAATAACCTTCAGCCTGAATAATACCGCTTGTGGAAATCTCTCTAACCAGAGAGTGCTTTCCAATAAGGCCTTCCCTTGGCAAAGAATACCCATTGATGCCTTGATCCGTATTCGTTCCGCCGTCCTGCCCCATACGAGATCATACACCGCCGCCATGCCCTTCCTCTAAAGTACGCTTCCATGTGAAGAACCCAAATAAAACCCGCTAGAAGAATCTCAAGCTAAGGAAGGTTCTCCTCCAGCAGCCGGATCACATTTCCTCCCATAATGCGCTCTATTTCAGGTTCCTTGAACCCTTCATCCATGAGCGCAGCCGTCAATTCAACAAGGCCGCTGGTGTCAAAGGGAACGGTAGTGGCTCCATCATAATCCGAGCCTAAACCAACATGCTCAATTCCGGCCACATCGACTGCATACTTAATAGCACGAGCAATGGCCTTGACGTCCGTACCGCACACTGCCTCATCCCAATAACCGATGCAAATCACGCCGCCGGTTTTCGCGATTCCCCTGATCTGCTCATCGGTAAGGTTCCGGGGGCTCTCACAGAAACCGCTGACGCCGGTGTGCGAAACCACTACCGGTCGCTTTACTATGGAGAGCGCATCAGCGATTGTCTTCGGAGAGGCATGCGCCAGATCGAGGATCATGTGTTTCGCCTCCATTCGCTGTATCATCTCTTTCCCCTTCTCGGTGAGACCTCCGTGTGTAACACCGTGTGCGGAGGCGGCGATATCGTTGTCGAAGAAGTGGGTAGGCGACATCATCCGGACGCCGGCATCATAAAATACATCGATGTTCTGAAGGTCTCCCTCCAAAGCATGGGCACCCTCGATGCCAAGAAAACCTGCGGTAATGTGCGCATCGCTCTTGCGGCGCTCCAGATAGTTCCTTAAATCCGCGGCGGATTTTATGAGCACAAACGTACCGCCCGAGCGCTCAGCGTATCGGTTAAGCCGTCGTGCCTGGTAAAGTGCCCTCTCCCTCAGGCTCCCCCAGGTTGATATCGGCCAGAGCTGAACAATAGCAAGTGTGGTGATATTATCGCTGGTGGCTTCATTCCTGCTGTAATTCATGTCTTTGGGCGTTTTCGTTACGATGGTAAAGGCCTGTATAGCTACATTACCCTCCATGAGGCGGGGGATATCAACGTGCCCATAAGCGTTCCGCTTCAATAAATTCCTATCCCAGAGGAGCGAATCCGAATGCATGTCGGCAATGAGCAGCTTCTTGTGGAGCTCAAGCGCCTGCGTTGTCGCCTGGTACGGCGTCCGGGGATATACCTTGTTCATCCCCTTCTCTACCTGGGCCGGAGCGACGGAGAGTGCAACCGCAACAAGCAGAATCACCACAACCAAAACCCACAATAAAACACGACTTGTCTTTTTCATGATATCTCCCTTAGCGATCTCCCGTAGTATTTATGACCCTACATTCTTCTTCACAATCTCTTTTTTTATCTCCTCGAAAACGTTCTGCGGTCAACTCATATTTCATAAATGGAATGAAACTGATTAAAACCACCAGGGCAGGAAACAGACAGAATATGAGCCGTATACCGATCTCCAATTGTTCC
>CAILMU010000227.1 GCA_903835325.1 uncultured Microcaldota archaeon
CTATTGGCGACGAGCCAGAAGGATTACTGCTACGAGATCTATGCCATCTATTCGAACAATTATCTGATTTGCACGGAAATAAGCGACAGCAACATGTACATGACGGACTGCCTCTCCCAGCTAGCGGCGAGAGCCCATGATCCGAAGGTATGCAAGAACGACGGGATGAGCCTGGACAACCTCTGGGCATGCTATATCAACTACTCGCTGACGAGCGGCGACATCTCCGGATGCTACATGATAGACGACCTGGCGACCACCAATAAATACAAATGCGCATCCTCATTCGCCCAGCTTTACGGCGATCCCTCGGCATGCAACGCGATCAATGAAAACCTCGGCCAGAGGTCGACCTGCTACCAGGGCGCGATCACCTATTATGCGCAGAACCTGAACTGGGTAAATTGCGCGAATGTCACCATCTTCAACTGGAAAAACCAGTGCTATGTCGCATCAGCGAAGAAATTCAACGATGTCTCGCTCTGCAACCATATCGATGCGGATTTCGCGAGGACGAGCTGCGTGGATTCGTACAACCTGTATGCGGCGAACCATACGAAATGAGCAGAAAACATCTTTGCGTTTTTTGAAAAATGCGGGGCTCGTAAAAATAGAATTGAAAAATAAAAGGATAAGGCGAACGAGCTATCCGCCCTCTTTCTTCTCAACAGCCGGTTCGGCAGGCTTTTCAACAGCCTCCGGAGCTGCCGGAGGCACCGCGCCTTCAGCCACCGCAGCCTCTTCGGCCGCAGCCTCCTTGACCGCTTCCTTCCTGCTCTCAGGTATCAGCTGCTCGAAGTAGCCTATGTCGTATGTGAACTCGTCATAGGTCTTGATGGTCCCCTGCGCCATCATGAGCTCCCGAGCGAGAACATAGAAAATCAAAGCGAGCGACCGCTTGCCCTTGTTGTTTATCGGGATGATGAGGTCGATGAACTTGGTATCGTTGTCGGTGTCGCAGAGCGCTATCACCGGGACGCCGTTCTTGGCGCTCTCGGCTATCGCCTCGCGCTCGCCTTTAGGGTCGCACACAAGGACTATCTTCGGCTCCATGAAGCCCTTGCAGGTCATGTTGGTCATGGTGCCCGGGACGAAACGCCCCCTGATGAGGTTCACTCCTGTTAGCGCAGAGAATTTGCTCGCCGGATTGCTCGAATAGATGCGCGAAGCGACAACGGTTATCTCGTCCGGCTTGTAGCGGGCGAGCAATTTGGCAGCAGCCATGAGCCTCTCGGCGCTCTTGCGCAGATCAAGGATATAAAGGCCGTCATCCCTCCGTTTGAAGATGAACTCCCTCATATCGCTGGTCCTAATCTTCGTGCCTATGTGCACGCCGGCTTCCAACAGCACCTCCTGCTTCAAGGGCAGGCCGCTTTTCTCTTTTTCCATACCAATCAATCCTCCTGTTTTAAAAAAATGGGGCCGCTGAGATGTATTCAACCGGACCTCAGGTGTTTGTTGTCCGGAAGTTGAATTCCTGAAACTTTTCAGGGGCTAAATTTTGAAAAAACTTTACCTAAAAAGCTTTCTCAGATTACGTGCACCCCAAGCACGCAGGTTACCAGGTTGCCTCACGGCCCCATTGATGGAAAGACTTTACAGAGATAAGAATATAAATGCTCTAGGTGGCAGGGATTCCCGGCCGCTTCTAGGATTCACGCGAACCAAAACCAAAGCCGCATCTTATTTTTTCAGATTCTCTTTCTTCGTTTCCTCGGCACCCGGGCCATTATTCTCTTTATAGTGCATGTCTATCACGAACGACACTATCACGTAGAAGACAAGCGCCAGAAGGATAGTGCTCACTGCCCCTCCGATAAGCCCTGATGCGCCGGCCATACGCACGCCGCTATTGGCGTATCCGCCTGCGGTGCCAGCGAACGACCCTGCTGTCCGGCCGGCAAACGACGCGGTATCCGGCGCGCTCCCTGCGTTCACCAATTGCATGGCGAATCTCGAAGCGTAACCAAATATGAAATTTCCCGCAAGAAGGGCCGCTGTGCCCGCCAGATTCGCCTTGTTCGGTTTCAGGAAAGAACCCATTTTAAAACCTCCACGGTTATTGTAATGTTAATGTAACCTTAATGTAGTAATGTTCTTAATGCTATTTTTTCAAGGAATAGGGATTTTGAAAATAGGGAAAAATAAAAATATGAATAAAAAGTCAGAATCGCTTTTCTCAGGTCCTGGGGTACTTGAGCAGGTTCTGCATCATCTCGACATGCGAGAGGAACATCCTCCTGCAGCAGTACCTGGTTATCCCAAGCTCATCCATGGCCGCATCCGGCTTCTTGTCCTTGATAAGCTCCTTGTACTGCTCGTGCAGGTGGCCCAGGACCGAGCCGCATGTGAAGCATCTGACGGGAAACTCCAATCATATCACCTGTAGGATTTCTGGAACCTCGCCCTTGCCTTGGGGCCCTTGTACTTCTTGGTCTCGACACGCCTCGTGTCCTCGATCACAAGCGAGCGGTCGATTTCTATGAATTTGGTCTTGAGATCCATCGTGTCGAAGAATCCTATCAACGCATTCGCGATGGCGGTCCTCGCGGCTTGGGCCTGGCCCATCCTGCCCCCGCCATTCACATTGATCGAGATGTCGATAGCATTGGCCTCTGGGCCGAGGTACCGCAAAGGTTCGAGGATTATATCGCGCACATAAGGGTTGTTCAGCGAATTCACATTGAGGGAATTTATCCTGACGATGCCCTTCCCTGCGATCACGGTCGCCCTGGCAACGCTCGTCTTCCGTTTCCCTCTGGCTACGAAAACCTTTGTTTTCTTGATTGGGGGCCTGGCTTTTTTCCGCTTCTCGGCCTTCTGCTTGATCTCCGGGGTCGGAGGCCTCGGTTCGGGAGGAACCGTTGCCGGCGCGTGCTGCGGAACAGTTGCCGGCGCGGGCTGTTTCTCCGCGACTGCCGCCTGCGCATGCGTCTCCGCTTTCCTCTCCTCTTTCTGAGGAGCGATCTTCGAGGGAGAAGCCGCTTCAGCCGCCTTCTTCTCGACCTTTTCAGGTTTCGGCGCGGGCGTCGCCTCCTTCTTCTTCGTTTTTTTCTCCTTCGATTCGGTCTTGTCTGCCATAATCATCAACCTGTGTAACCTATGTTCCTGCAGAGCTCCTGTATCGTGATGTGGCGGGATACGCCATCGAAATCCGCCCCTTCTATCTCCAGGCTCGTCTTCAGGTTCTTGGGGTTCCCTGTGTAGACCATCAGCCTGCGCAGGGCCGCGAGGCCCCGTTTCGTCTTCCTGGGAAGCATCCCGCGTATCATCCGCTTCACCAGCATGTGGGGCACTTTCGGCCATACCGGGGATCTTTCAGGGGTGCCTTTGTTCTTGAGGCCCCGCTTCTCCAGGTATCTCTCCCTGATCTGCTTGGGATCCCCTTTGATGACGATTTTCTCGGCGTTTATGAGGTAAACCTCTTCGCCGAGCAGGATCTTCTTCGCGATCTGGCTCGCGAGCCTTCCGAACACCATATCCGTTCCATCTATGACCTGCATAATCATCACTTCAGGATAACTATCCCCCTTCCGTCCGGGTTCGACTTGTGGAGGCTCTCGATGGTGAGCGCTTTGCCGCCCATCTCGCTGATGATCCGTTTCGCGCTCCCGCTGAAGGAGAACGCCGCGACGGTTATCTTCTTCGATACCATTCCGGCGCCAAGGACCTTGCCAGGGACCAGGACAGTGACATCCTCGTCAGCGTAATCATCCAGCTTGCTGAGGTTCACTTCCACCTTCTGCCGTCTCGGGCGCGAGAGCTCGTAAGCTACCTTCCTCCATATCGGCTTCTGCGTTTTCATCAGCGTCTCCACGAGAGACACTAGCACTGGGTTGTCCTTGTTCCTCATATTGCGCCACCTTCGGCTCGCCCCTGCCATGGATGGCAGGAACTTTTTCTAATGAGCGATATTTATTACGAGAAGGAATATTTAAAAATAAGCGTTATAGGCCTGATGGAAAGGGAATAAAGAAAAATGAAAAATAGAAACCGGAATGTTTTATTCCGATTTCGCCAGGTTGTAGACCGCCTTTATCGCCACGATGAAAGCAGCCGGCGAGATGAACGCCACGAAGGCGCCCGTGAAGCCAGCCACCCATGTCGCTATCGTCGCCCCGAACGAGCCGAGGAACGCGAGCGTCGTAGCAAAAAGCATGTTCCATGAGCTGACCGAGAGCAGCAGCGCGATCGCCGCGATCAGGAAGCTGTTGACCTCCTTATCGCTGATGTTGACAAGGCCCACGATGACACCGAGGATGAACAGTATCCCCAGCATGACCGGCAAGGTCCCTGCCGGCAGATAGCTCGACAGGATGCCGACTATCAGAGCCAGCAGAATCCCGATAAGAAACGCATATTCCCCATATTTCATGCTTTTACCTGCCATCTGTGAATCACCTCTATATTAGATAGGCATTTTATCAGCAATCCAATCTGTCTTTTTTAAACCTATCGGATATCCGCCCCGATAATCCCCACATCGACGCGGAATTCAAATCGCTGCGACAAGGAGGCCGATCAACCCGATGAAAAACGCCACAAGGCTCGCGGATTTTGCGAATCCGCATGCGCGGGCGCCCTGGGTGGATATCCTGAAGACTATCCCGAGGATGAGGGAATCCGCGATCGCGACGAGCGCCAGCGCCGGCATCTTCTGCGGCAAGCCCATGATGAAGGGCAGGGCGGAAAGCGGGATGAACAGCAGGTAAAGAGCCGAAGCGAGGGCGAGCGAAGGCACTTCCCCGATCACGATGGGGATGGTCTTCGAGCCTCTCGCTTTCAGGTCCCCTTCCATGTCCTGGACGGATTTGATTATCTCGCGGGCGAGGCCTGCTACGAATCCGAGCGCCGAAAGGGCGAGCGCTATCGGGAGCAGGACACCCGAGTACACGAAATTCCCGAAGATGAACGGTATCGCCATCGTGAAGCCGATATAGATATTCCCGACAAGCGGAAGATCCTTCAGCTTCCAGTCGTAGGCGACGGCGAGGGCCCCGAACACAACGGCTATTCCGAATGCGTTGATGTTGATGAAGAAAGCCAATATGATGGATGCGGCGAGGCAAATGACCGAAAACCAGAGCGCGAAGCCCTTCGTTATCGCTCCCCGCACAAGCGGCCGATCCATCCTCCGGTTCAACGTGTCGGTCTCGACATCCAGGTAATCGTTCAGCGAGAACGACCCCATCTCGCTGAATATCGGGACCAGGAGCGAAAGCGCCAATATCATATTGATAGGCGGGAATGCGCCGAGGACTATCGTCTCGCCGATCAGGACAGCGAGCGCCAGCATCAGGGCGTGCTCGAAACGGGTGAGGAGGAAAAGCTCTTTGATATCCATATGGCTGCACTCCCTTTCTGGAATGGATGTGGATAACACAATATATATTAATACCCCTATGTTCAAAATAACAGTATAATACATCACTTGGGGGTGTTGCGATGACAAATAAACTTGATGAGATAGATTTGGCGATACTTGCGAGCCTCAGGGAGAATGCCAAGGCGTCAGTCAAGGACCTGGCCAAAAGGATAGGCGTGCATCCGAACACCCTCCTCCAGAGGCTCAAGAAGCTCGAGAACAACGGCATCATCACAAAGTATGTCGCTGAAGTGGATTACGCGAAGGTGGGCCTCGACCTGCATGTCATAATCATGATGAAGGTGAAGCGCGGCCGGGCAGGCGACATGGACCAGCTCAAGGAGCTTCTCCGCATCAAGGAGCTGGAAGCCGTATATGCCACGACGGGCAACTGGGACCTCATATCAGTCGCGAGGGTGAAGAACCGGGAGCATCTCCTGGAGGTAATCCAGCGCCTGGGCAAGGTGCCGATAATAACCAAGACTACGAGCCACCTGGTGCTTTTCGCCTACAAGAATCCGTACCAGTACAACCCGTTCGTCCAGGATTGAACGGGTCCATCTACCTTTTTTCCATCACTACGCCAAATGCGTAGTGGGCATCCTTCTCCGGTGTGGATGCGTCATTTATCCTAGCATCGGCAATCCTGGAGACTTTCTTGAACCCGTCCTCCCAGAGCCTGAAGTACTCTTTTACCCCCGTCTCGAACTTCCAGGTGTATTTGTCGATGTTTTGGGCCATTTCAGCGTTTATGAAAATGCTCGGGGTAACCTTGAGCGGGTGCTCCTCAAGCAAGACGACCTTTCCGCCCCTTGGAAGCATGCCCCCCGCCCAGCGGACGATATCCATCTTATCAGGCGTCCATTGGGCAACATATTGAAGGACGATCGTATCGACTGAACCGAATTCTGTTCCGGAACTGCTCATCTTTATATGCCTCAATTCTTCGGGCGTGACATCAAAGAAATCTTTCTGGATGAAATACGCATCCACGAGATTCGGGATGATGACCTTGGACAGATCGCCCTTCTTGTGGTCTTCAATATTCTCGCGTTGCAGGTTCTCGAAACCTTTCCTCGCCCAGATTATCATCTTCTCAAGCCTATCGACCCCGATCAAGAATGTCGAATCGCGCTCGTTGCCCTCTATGGCAGGGAAAACGATATTCCGAATTATCATCCGGTGGGGATGGCCCTCGCCGCATCCTGCATCAAGAATCCTCCTGCCGATGAACGGGCGCAATTGCGACATGACCGAATTGCGCGCATCCTCATGGCCTGTCCTTCTCATATGGAGTGCGTATCTGCGGATCTCTTCCCTTGACCCATCCGGCTTTTCCAGCATCTCTCCAGCAAAACTATCCATGGTCTCGATCGAGCGCGCCAGCTTGACCGCAGGATCGATGGCATTGTCACCTTGGCAGAAAATGGCTTCTGTCAATTCCCCATCATTCTTGTAGCTGTGGATGAAATTGTTGATGCGCTCCTTCAGCACTGTGGACCCGCGCATATCCGCTTCCTTCGTGTTGATCGTGTCGTCGGCCCCTGTCTGGAATACCAATTCCTGGAAGTCGCCGTTTTTTGGGATGACGGCCAATATCTTCACTTCGTCCTTCAGGACCTTCTTCGCTTCCCTTATCGATTTCAGCACATCGCTGACTTCTATCTGATTCGGGTCCTTCCCGGAAAAGCCGAAAATGATGATATGGTTTCTCCCACTGGGGCTGGGGGTCGCTCCAAGGTTGCCCCGGAAGACCTCATAATCTTCATTATCTGTTATTTCCTCCCTCACCCTGTCCCAGAATTTGCCTCGGCACTGCTCGTGGAAGATGACCACCGGCCTTTCCATCTTGCGGACACCGGAACCTCGGTCTTTATCACATGCCTGGTTCGACTCCAGAAGCGGCGTCGTCTCGATGTCTGGGCGGACAATTTTGGGCCTTTCTTCCGGTGCTGTGGCTAGAACGCCAGGGCTATCGGCCCTGCGTAAAATTTTCGCTTGCGCGCCCGACATTGATGGGGGAGGCTGAGAACTAATAGCTACTCCTCCACCCCCATTGCTGCTACCCATTTGAATATGATATTAACGCGCAACTTTTTAAATGGTATCTTAAATGCAAAATTGTGGCATTACGTGGCTTTTAAAAATCGCATATCCCGCCCATTCCGCGCCTGGCTCTTTCTGCATGAGGCCAGGGCCGCATACTCAATGGCTTAAACTCGTTAATGATGGAAACCTTTATATATATGTTTGTATGTATTATATAACATAAATTATCAAATAATGTATGAAATATTACATAAAATTAATGATTTTGTATTCAATCTTACAATAATTGCTGGATATGCTGTTAGAAACATATATGGTGATGGTATGGCGGCGAGGCAGAAAGAATTCAAGGTAGACATAGTGGATAATCGGATTTTATCCGAGCTCACAGAGAATCCTTCGATCCAGATAAAGGACCTTGCGAGGAGGATCGGCATCCATTCGAACACGCTCCTGACCAGGCTCAGGAGGCTGGAGCGCTCCAAGATAATCCTCAAATACGCCCCGGTCATAGACTACGCGCGCCTCGGGTATTCCATCCGGGTCATCATCTTCCTGAAAGTCGAGACCAAGGCCGGATGGGAAGATTCCATCCGGGCTCTTGCCGATACGGAACAGCTGGTCTCGATGACGTTCCTGACAGGCGAATACGATTGCGTTATGGAGGTGCTCCTGCACGACCGCGATTCGCTCGGGAGGATACTGCGCATGATACAGGCGACCAACGTGGTGAGCAAGACGACGAGCTTCTTCGCGGTCGAGGAGGTCAAGAAGCCGCATGAGTTCAACCCTTTGAAGAACGGGGCCTGGACATCATGAACCCAAGCCGGCATCGCGCTCCGGCTAAGACAATATAAATCTTGTTCAGGATAATCCCTCCATGCCGCTTCCATACAAGGTCGAAATCATAAACCCGAGCCAGAAGGAAACGCTCATGTCGGAATTCTACTCCTCTTCGCTCTACGAGAGGAAGGCGTTGATACACGGGACATGCATCAAGATGTTCTCGGACAGCCACTCGTTCAAGGACATGTGGGAGGATAACTTCGAGCAGCTCCCGGACTGGATACGGCCGCACGCGAGGCTTTTCAGCATCTGCAACGGAAACGGCACGGCACGGATGAAGGTCCGCTACGAACCAATATCGAAGACGGTTATCATCGAGAACTGCGATTACTACGGATATGTGAAAAGCATAGCCCTCGCCCTCGTCGCGGATTTCCTGGAGGATTTCACTTCCGAGCACCGGCGCTACTCCGTCCACGGATCCTTCGTCGATGCAGGAGGCCGTGGCCTCGCCATCATCGGCCCCTCAGGAAGCGGAAAGACGACGCTGACATACGGCCTTCTCCTTGACAAGAGGTACAATTTCGTCACCGACGACTGGTTCTTCGTGCGTTTCGCCAACAATGACACACTCATCTATTCATCCGAGAAGAACTCGTATATCCGCGGCAACCTTTCAGAGAACTGGCCCCAGTACGCATCGCGCTTGGCAGATACGCAGAAGGACGAGAAGGACCGGGCTGTGATTGATGTGAAGCGGCTCCTTGGCGGGGACAGGATAAGGACCGATTCCACGCTCGAGGCGACCGTGATCCTCACCCGCGACAAGTCGCAAGAGCCGTTCACCGAGATGAGCGGCAAGGACGCGCTCGCATACCTTGTGAAGAACGATTTCTGCAATCCGCATCAATTGGTGCGGACCAGAAAGAAGATGGAGAAGAGGAGGCGGTTCTATTCGGAGTTCCTCGGCCGCGCGCCGGTCTATCTGCTCAACACGATAGAGAGCCCGAAGGAGAGCCTGGAGCGGATAAAGAAGCTCTCCGGCTGCTGAAATCGGACAGACCCGATATTCTATTGAGGTGGATGATATGACAGTGACGCTCGGACTTGTCCAGATGTCGATGAAGGACGACCCGAAGAAGAATGTGGAGAAGGCGCTCGATATGATTCGAGAAGCCTCCAGGAAAGGCGCGCAGATAGTGTGCCTTCCCGAGTTGTTCAATTCGCCGTATTTCCCCCAGGACGAGAAGGTGGATGCGTCCCGTTATGCAGAGACATCTTCGGGCAAGACGGCAAAGGCCCTCTCACAGGCCGCGCTCGAGAACCGCGTCATCCTTGTGGGGGGTTCTATCTTCGAGGTCGATGGGCGGCATTTCTACAACACATCCCTTGTTTTCGATCAGAAAGGCAAGGAGATCGGAAGATACCGCAAGGTGCATATCCCGCACGACCCGAATTTCTTCGAGCAGAACTATTTCACCGCAGGCAATGAGTTCAAGGTCATCGATACCGCACTCGGCAGGATAGCTGTCCTAATCTGCTACGACCAATGGTTCCCTGAAGCGGCCCGGGCCTGCGCCCTGATGGGGGCGCAGATGATATTCTACCCGACCGCTATCGGCCTGGTGGATGGCATCGAGCAGATAGAAGGCGACTGGCAGGATGCCTGGACCACAGTGCAACGCGGGCATGCGATAGCGAACGGCGCTGCGGTAATCGCCGTGAACCGTGTCGGCAAGGAGCGCGGGATGCGCTTCTTCGGCGGGTCTTTCGTCAGCTCGCAGTTCGGCGCCATCCTGGCCAAAGGCGATAGCAGCGAGCAGGTCATAATCGCGAGAGCCAGCAAAGCCCTCGGCGCTCATGTGCGGGAAGGATGGAGGTTCTTCTACAACAGGCGCCCGGACACATACGGGAAGATAGTCGAGAGATGAACGCGACTGGATTGTTCAGATATGCATAACGATACTACCGTCTGATTGGAGGATATGAAGAGAATGCCACACGCAAAATCAACGCTTCGCATGCCCGCCGAATGGGAGCCCCACGAAGCCACGTGGATATCCTGGCCGAAGAACATCGAGACATTCGGGAAGATGCTGCCGAAAGTCGAAGATGTGTTCGTACAGATGGTGCGGGCCCTCCACCGCAATGAGAAGGTCAATATCCTCGTGGATGATGAGATGGCGGAAGGACGAGTGCGGAATAGATTGGACGAAGCAGGGGCAAACCGCAACATCATCTTCCACAGAACTAAGAGCGCGGATGTCTGGATACGCGATTACGGGCCGATATTCGTGAAGGATGGAAAGAAGAGAATCATCACGAAATGGATATTCAACGCATGGGGCGGGAAATATTCCGACCTTGCCGAAGACACGAAGGTATTCGACACGCTCGCGCCGTCCCTCGGCTTCAGCATCGTCAGGCCCGGGCTGGTCCTGGAAGGCGGCTCGATAGATGTCAATGGGAAAGGGACGCTCCTCACTACCGAGCAATGCCTGCTCGCCAAGACCCGCAACCCGAAACTCACAAAAAAAGCGATCGAGGAGCGCCTGGATGAATATCTCGGCGCCCGGAATGTGATTTGGCTGAAAGAAGGCGTGGCCGGGGATGATACAGACGGTCATGTCGACGACATCGCCCGATTCGTGGATGAACGGACGATACTTTGCGCGTGCGAAGACGACCCGAACGACGCGAACTTCCACGCTCTCAGAAATAATTTCGAGTTGCTGAAGAGCGCGCGCGACCAAGACGGCGAGGAGTTCGAGATAGTCCAGCTCCCCATGCCCGGGCCGGTGTTGTCTCCCACGGGCCGCCTGCCGGCGAGCTATGCTAATTTCTATATCGGCAACGAAGCAGTACTGCTGCCTGTCTTCGGACACAAGAACGACAAGGAAGCGATAAGCGTGTTATCCGAGTTCTTCCCGAAAAGGAAGATGGTCCCGATAAACTGCACCCCGCTGGTCTGGGGACTGGGGACTATACATTGCTCGACCCAGCAGCAACCGAAGTAAACACCTGTCTTCTCCAGGGCACCGATATTCTTTCCTCTTTGAGTTCGGCGATCCGAACTCAAATGTTCGAGGTTTTTGACCTCGAAATCTTAGGAGCACCAATCTCCGTCGCTGACTACGTCTTTCTTCAGCACGCTTCCGGGGTGAGGCTGAATGATGTTATTCTCCTGGGCACCAGTATTCTGGGCGCCTCTTACGCCCACCCATATTCGTCGCTGACTACGTCTTTCTTCAGCACGCTTCCGGGGTCGATGGTACCCTTCCCAGTCCGCTGGTTATTTGCCACCTTTAAATATTGTCGCTTATTCTGTCCAATTCTGCATATTTATAAATATTCTCAATAATATACTAATATACACTAAATATTGTAAAAAGCGGGTGGATGTATGGTTGATGCAAAACATTTGAGATCTAACAGGGTCATTGATGATAACACCGTGAGCGCCGCGCAGTCGCATGAGCGCTCCATGGCCTCCAGACTGGCGAAATTCGCTATCCCGGGCGCGCTCGCGCTCACTTTCTGCGCCGTATCCGCGACATTCGCGGATGACGCTGTTGCCCAGGGAAGGGCCGATCGGAGCGCCCCGGCGAAAACCGACAAGGAGAAAACGCCGAAAGCCGATACGAAGAAAGACGCGAAGGCAGACGCCAAAGCGGATGCAAAAACCGATACAGGCGCCGCAAAAAAAGATGCAAAGCCCGCTGATGCGAAGAAAGGCAAGCGTAACCTCGAATATACCATGGATGACCGCCTAACCGCCCTGAATGCGGATATGGGTATCCTCGATGATATGTTCAACGGCCAGGGCTACAAAGGCGTGAGTTCGGCGAATACTTCTATGCAGGCGCTTATTCGTGACGCTTTGAAGTTCAATGAAACAATCCAGCAGACATTCGATATAGCAGGAACCGATTGGCGCTCCAAATACACATCGCTCAACCGCCAGCTCAACCGGCAGCTAGCCCAGACCATCAAGAACCGCAGCTTGGACCACGTGTTCGATGACAAGTCGCTCGGCCTGTTCAATACAATCGCTAAGAAGGCGATAACGGACAACCCTGTGAAAACAGCCCCGATGATCACGCCCCAGCCCGGGCGCACGGTCGATGAGAGCGCGAAGAACTCAATCCTCGATGCGGAATCAATGAAACTTGCGGGCGCGATAAACGCGCAGCCGAAGATGAAGATGTCCACTGTTCTGCTCGGTGTGCCGGTGTCCCTGCTCTCGCTCCTGAAAAACAACAACCTTTACCTCGGTCCTGGGAAGGCCCAGAACCCGTTCGACATGTCCCAAGTGACGCTGAAAGGAGTCGAGACAAGCTACGGCATAGCGATGACTGATGGAGTGGGTTACATCCACACGCCGAAGATCGCGATAAATGTGGATCCGGACAGATGGGTCAAGGTCCTGCTCCTCCCGATTATGCCATACGAAGCGAATTCATACGCGTATGCATTCGATCCGACGCGCATAATATCTTCTTCAGGGAACGCGACAGATTCATACAACCGCCCTGATGTCATGCGAAGGATGGATCCGTACAACCGGGCGACGACCTGGATGCACCTGGAGACGCTGATGAATGTTCCGCTCTATCACGGAGAGAACTCGATATTCTCCCTGGATGTCGGCATGATACACGAGCGGCTGATTGTGAAAGGCCAGCTCTATCAGCTACAGCAGGATTCGACAGGCGCGCTTGCGCCGAATGCGAACGCTCCTACATCTATCAAGAGCCACACCTGGGAAGCGTCCCAGAGCGCGCTCGTCCTCGGGGCGCGGTATTCGGCGATCTCCGTTCCGATGGAGCTTTCCTTGCACATCACCCCGACATCCGGCGCCTACAGCATCGCATCCACGATACTGTCATCCGACGGCTCGCAGCAGTCTTTCGATATCCAGAACTCATGGGCATCATTCCCCTGGATTGCGAGAGCTAGTTTCCCATCCATCACAGGAAGATTGAGCGCGAAACCCAAAACCGATGGCAACTACGATGTCGAATCGGCATCATTGCTCGGCCTGGAGTTCGGCGGAGGGGCCCACGGCACGACAAGCCCGTTTGCGTATGCCACAGCTACGATCAACTACAACATGCCGACTGTCGCCAAGGACATGTTCACGGAGAACCCGAGCGGGATTTTGCGCTCAAGGATAACCCCGCAGGTTTCATTCCCGTTCGGGGAGACGAAAGTCGGCGGCGATGTGAGGGTCATAGAGTACGAGTCGGTCCCGCACAAATATTCTCTCGGGCTCAGCGGACTCGCGGGCTATAACACCACGAGCAAGGTCGCAAGCGGAGGCGCTTACGGTGTCGCTTCTGTCAGGCCATCCGGCACCGGTGTGACCATCGCGGTCCGCGCAGGATATTACGGAGAGAAGGGCGGCGATGAGGCCAAGCAGGCGCCTTCAAGCCCGTTCGTAAGTGCCGGCATTCAAGGGAGCTTCTGAATCAATTTTCATTTTTTTTAAAATTTGATTTTTTCTTTTCGTTTTTCCAATTCATCCAAAGCATCGCTTTTTTTAATATTCATCCCCTAATCCCAGTAATCCTCCGATAATGATGTTGCGCGGCGCCAATCCGCGTGATATCCCCGGGAAGAAAAGATCAATATGGTCAGTTTCGATCTAAGACACCCGTTCTCAAAGCTCCTGCTAGTCTATATGCTATGGATCGCCTGGTCGCTCCTCTCCGGAGGTCTTTTCGAGGTATACCTTGCAGGCCAAGGAATCACGCTCCAGCAGATATTCTACACGAATATCGGTTGGTTCCTCCCTCCGCTCCTGATACTCCCCTTCATCCGGAGGCTCAGCGTCAGGAGCTCTGTCCTGCTCGGCATCATCATCGCTTTCCTGGCGACCTTCCTGTTCCTGGTGTCCCCACCGGAATACTCAGGATACATCTACCGCCTCATACTCGGTTTCACAACAGTGTTCTTCTGGGTGCCGTTCAATATCGCGTATTACGAATTCAGGCATGACAACCATGCACAGATGGGCGCGCTGTATTATTCTGTCACGCCCATGCTCTCGCTTTTCCTGCCTCTAATCTCGGGATACATCGCTTCTGTTTTCGGTTTCCCGGTGCTTTTCGTGCTTTCGATGTGCTCGGCGCTCGTCACTTTCATAGCCGCGTTCGTCCTCCTTGAGGAGCGCGAGTACCAATTCGATCTTATCACCAGCCTGAAGCAGATTTCCGGCCTCAGGACGCTCATCTTCGCGGAAGGCTTCACAGGTTCCCTGATAATCGGCACGACCATGTCCATCCTTCTCCTGAATTACGCGAGCCAGCCTTTCGAGTTCGGCATTCTCTCATCGCTATCCATGCTGTTCTCCATAGCGGCATCCATGCTGACCGCGAAACTGTCGGATAAGAAGATGGAGAGGCGCTCGTTCCTGCTCCCCATGGTGGTCGGTTTCGCCATATCCACCGTCGTCGCGGGGCTCACGCACGATGTCGTGGTGTTCTTCATCGCGATGGGCTTGGTGAATTTCTTCAGCAGGATTTTCTTCCCGCTCCCCCTTGCCCTTGTAGTCGATAACAGCAAATCGATAATATCATCCATGGTCGGCCGCGAGTTCATGCTCAATCTCGGTCGAATCGCCGGCGTCATGGTCGGGGTTGTCATAGTCCAGTTTGCGGACCTCAACATGGTCATGATAGTCGAAGGTGCGGCGATGCTGCTCTATATCCCTATTTTTGAGAACCGCAAGAACAAGCTGCTCTATCACTGAAAGATGACAATAAAGATAAATACCCTGTCTGCACATGCCCCAGTTATGCACATCCATCTCCTCGGCACCAACGGCTGGTTCGATACAGAGACAGGCCAGACCCCATGCATCCTGATAGATTCGCAGGAGGCATATGTCATCCTAGACGCGGGCAACGGCATCAGGAAAATCGATTCGTATATCACGGACGCAAAGAAACCCATCCTGCTCCTCTTAAGCCATTTCCATATCGATCACAGCGCCGGCCTGCATATCCTACCTAAGTTCTCTTTCCCTCAAGGCATGACGATACTCGGCCAGCCCGGGACCAAGAGGACGCTGTCGAAACTCATCAAATCGCCTTTCATGGCGCCCCTCGCGCTGTTCAGAAAAGACATGCGGGTCGAAGTGCGGGATCTCAAAATTGGGAAGAATGCGTTCGGTCCTTTGAATATCGAAGCGCTTCCGCTTGTCCATAAGGACCCGTGTTACGGCTATTCGTTCTCGCTCGAAAACAAGAAAGTCGCATACTGCACGGATACGGGCGTGTGCGAGAACATGACGAAACTCGCGAAGAATGCAGACCTGTTCATCACAGAGTGCAGCTGGCGGGTGCGCAACCAGATTCCGGATTGGCCGCACCTAGCTCCTGAGGATGCCGCGGATGTCGCGAAGAGAGCGGGCGCGAAAAAACTGGTCCTTACGCACTTCGACGCTGTCCAATACCCAAAGCGGAGCGATCGCATCGAAGCCCAGAACAAAGCGAGAAAGATATTTCCAGAAACGCTCGCTGGCGAGGACGACATGGAGATTGAGTTGTGAACTGGCGGGCTGGAGAAATGAAGAACTGGGGCTGTGGATTGTCAGGATTTTGCCGGGGAATCAACCGCTCTTCTTCGCCACAAGAAGTACCAGGTCGTTTTCCCCAAATCCCTCGATGCGCGGATATGAAAACTCCTTGCCATAGTGCCTTCTCGGGCAGGTGAGATGCTCTATCCCGAGGCCAACCTCCTCCAGTTTCGCGATGAGTTCCGAATTCGCTTTCAATCCGGCAGGCGAGAACACCTCGCGGAAACCCCTCGTGGGGTCGTTGTAGATGACCAGCCTTCCCTGGCGCTTCAGGAATCGCGGTATGTTCCCGATGGTCTTCTTGTAGTCTATATAATTCAGGACTTCAGAAAGCAATATCGTATCGGCTATCTGGATGTCCTGCCTGGGGTCGGCCCCGAAATGGCGCGCCACCCTGACGAACCGGCGCAGCTGCGCGATGGATTTATCCTCGATGCCCTCCAAATCGCCCCGGATCTCCAGTATCGAATCGATTGATCTGCTGGGGTAGGGCATCGCGATATCTATCCTGACAATCTTCTTCCCTTCGGTAGGATAATATACGCCGCCGACCGAACCATCGTAAATCCCGATCATCCTGGTGCTGCCGCTCCCGATATCTATGATATTCCTTCCGAGCCTGCCCTGCTTGTCCAGCTCCTCCATCAATGGGAGGATCCGAAGATTCTTAGGGCCGATATCGTAACCTTTGCCCCATTGCTCTTTCCATACCTCGCGGGGGCTCTGGCCTTTTGGGATGCCTGACTTACGCATACACTGTCTACTACATAATCAATTATTTAAACCCATGCCGGAACAGCATAGCCCACTGTTTATTCAAACCCCCAGGTGGGCCTTGAAATAATCAGGGACATGCTCCTGCATAGTCCTGCTATCAACGAACCCGAATTCCTTGTGCAGTTGCAGCATATACGGGTGCGGTGCGAAATGCGGGACCGTGATAGCGTATCCTTCTAAGTCCATCGAAGTCGACCTTACCTGGGCTCCGCCATGCTTATCATAGACGTTCTTGAAGCGGGATGACATCGCAGCCTGCTCTTTGGAGACTATCTTGCCGAGAAGCGACTGGTGGATGAAACCGAACGATATCGTCTTCTTCTCGACCTTGCCTGTCACGAGGTTCTTCATGGGCTTCTCGATTTTCGCGCTTATCCTTATCTCGTCTCCGCCCCTGCCTGGTATGCATTTCGCCTCATATTCGTTCTTCTCCAGATGCAGCAAAAGGAAAGAGGTGAAGAATTCCCTCATGCCGTGCAGGTTGATGGCTTTCGAGAACACGACGAGCCTCTCACCAGAGAAGAAGAGCGAGCGCATGGCCCCGTGCGCGAACGAGTTGCCGAGGCGCTCTTCGCCTATGAAGATATTCTGGAAATAATTGTTCGGGACGGCGAAGGCGGATCTGGCTTCGAACATGGGGTGCACAAGTTTGACAGGCCAGTTCATCGAGGTATAGATGCTTCCGGCTATGCTCTGGAATTCCCCTGCCATCTCCTTGGATGCCTCGATGCGCGCGATGTCCTCCTGGTGCATCTTGGAAATCAAAGCTTCGTAGTCCGCGCTTTTCGCTCTCTCACAAAGGTCGCACATAATCGGTTTTCTTGGGAACTTCCTTGTTTTTAACCTCTCCTGCCAAGAAGTCGCTACCCCAAACCGGTATTAGGGCATGGATGAATTGGCAATTATTATAAGGATTTTGCTCATAATAGTCTCACCGCCTACATACAGGCTCTATAATTGTATGCTCGTCTGAGCATATTATATTTATCTCGCAAACACTAAACTTCTGCATATTCTCCGTATTGCGTAAAGCCGCTGGAGATAAGTGCAGAGGCGGAATACCGTCGGGAGGACGGGAATGTACGCTTGTGGAGACGCCGTATGTCGTCTATGAAGCAGGAAGCCAAATCTTCGGCGCAAGCCAAGTTATGGTACTTCACGTCTATTTGTAGATAACATCATCATGAGATAATATAAAATGTGAGGGGCGAGACAACGATATGAACAAAGACGACATACTGAAGATTGGAGTGGTCATCCTCGCTATCAGTTTCATCACCGAGCTTTTCTTCCTTGGCGGTTCATCGTTCTTCGCGAACAGGACGACTGTCACGGCCGAGAACATGTCCGGGACCACGACCTTCACAGGGACGATCCGGACATACGACCCGCTTCTCGCCGTCCCATCCGCAACCGACAAGCTCATCCTGGATGATGTGAGGAAACGCCCCGAGGTCTCATCAGTGACCCAGCAGGGCAGCTATCTCCTCATCCGCACAGACACCCGCGATGACGTTTTCCCGCTCGCCAGCTACCTGCGGTCCAGAAACGTCTCATCCATATCGATCGCAAATATCGCGCTTCCGACCATCCTTGAGATAAACACAGGGACGAACAAGACCAATATCACCTCGAACGGCGGCATCGTCCGAGTCGAGACGCAGCCTATTCTTGATGTCGACAGCGAAGTGGACGTCTCGATGATCGCGGTGGCCACAACGGACGGCCGCCTGATAGATTACCAGAACCCGCAGATACTGGCCAAGGATTTGAAACTCAGCGCGAATGCGACCATAACGAAACTCGCGCAGGTGGTCTACAGCTACCAGATTCCATGGGAGGGCAGGGTGATCGTGAAATCCTATCTGGATGGCAATTCATCCGGTTACACCTACAAATACACGCAGAACGATAACATCCTGTTCCAGACTCCGCTGACGATAGACCAGATCATGATCAAAAGGCAATTCGATTACATCACGTACGTGGATGCCAACAGCGCGACCGTCTCACCTGTTTTCGACAACCGCACGCAGGTCGAAGCCAATTTCGAGGATGTGAAGCCGGTATTCCCGGCATCGGTACTCACCGTGACCGGAAATTCAGCGGATTTCACTTCCCCTGTCCCGTTCAATTCGACAGTCGCGTACGGATATGCGGTCGCCCTGCCTATGAACGTCTCGGGTTACACCATTTCGGATTCGAACGAGACCATGATTTACAATTCGGCGACGAATCGCAGCCTCGGCGATACCGTTCAGGTGAATATCAGCGCTGTAGCGATAGGTGGACGGCTGTTCACAGTGACGCTATCCTGAAAAAGAGCTCTTTTTTCCCCATTTTTCGCCGCTCACCAAAGCCGGGCTATCTTCTTCATCCTCTTCTCGGCTTCTATAGCGACAAGGAACTCGTGCGTCTTCTTGGGCACGTGTTTGGCCCAGGACTTGTCCCCTTCGCACATCAGCTTGCGGATGGAAGCGCCTTCGTTCCGCTCCCGTTCATGAGGCTCTGTCGAGCGCACGAGCACGCCGTGCTTGGAGAAAAGCATGCGCACGAGGGGGTTGTTGGAATACACCTCGTTGACCTGCGGTATATGCGCGAGAACATGGTCGACCCAGACCGTATTGTCATTGACGTCAGGGACAGGCACTATGACAAGCCTCGAAAGCTCTGTCACTCCGAAGCAGGCGCGGATCATCTCGATGCGCTCCCCGCATGTGAAGGGGTTGTCCCGGCTGAACGAGTCCTCCGAGCTCCCGATGACCACAATTACCTCCTTGTACTTCCTCAGCAGCCTTTTCACGGCCTCGAAATGGCCGTTATGGAAAGGCTGGAACCTGCCTACAAAAAGCGCGCGTTTCATGCTGCTGCCACCTGTTTCAGTTTGACTCCCACGAGTTTCGATGTCCCGCCGACCTTGGCCACGCCGATCACAGAATCCGAACCCGACATGATAATGTCGTTATGGGACACGACTATGAACTGGCTGTTGTTCGCCATCTTGTGGATGAGCTCGGCGAGATTCTGGCTGTTTGGTTTATCCAGGGCTGAATCCACCTCGTCCAGGATATAGAAGGGCGATGGCTTGAACAGCTGCATGGCGAATATGAACATCAGGGCGACCAGCGTCCTTTCGCCTCCTGAAAGAGCATCGAGCGAGTAGTCCTTGTTGTTCCGGCGTATCTTGATGAACATGCCGCTCTCGAAAGGCGTCGCCGGCTTGTCCAGGTAGAGATGGCCCTGCCCGATCTGGATGTATTGGAACATCTTTGAGAAATTGTCGGAAACAGCCTGGAATGTCTCGAAGAACGAGTCCTTCTTGTGCTCCTCTATCTCGTTTATCATTGCCATTATGGCCTCTCTCTCCAGGTCGAGCTTCTTAATTCTTTCCTCCACCTCATCTATCTCGGCCTTCTTCTTGTCGTACATCTCGATGGCCGCCATGTTCACGTTGCCCAGTTCAGCGAGCGTCTTCTCGCATTCGGCGACTATCTTGGCGAGCTCGTCCTTCTTCAGGGTGAGCACCTCGATCTCCTGGTAATTTGCGAGCTCAGCCTTCATATCGTCCAGCCGGGTCGCTGCGGATGCCTTCTTGATCTCGAACTGCGTCCGATCGCGCTCGAGGCGCTCAAGCTCGTTCTTTTTAGCGCCAATCAGCGCCCCCAGTTTCGTGAATTCCTGCTCGTGGGCCTTCAGGTCCGAGAAGAGCTTCTCCACCTCTTTGCTGGCGGATGCGATCCTGTCCTCGACCTTCCCCAGTTGCGCCCGTTCATCATCGAGAGCCTGCTGTGCGTCCTCTATCGCCCGATGGGCGGTCTTCTCCTCGCCTTTTATCGCCTTAGCCCTCTCCTCGCGAGTATTCAGCTCCTTTTTGAGTATCCCTGTCTCGCTCATCTTGCCTTCGATGGTCGCCCTCAACGAGGATACCTCGGCACTCAGGTCGGCGCGCTTCTTGCTCGTCTCCTCGGTCCTTCTCTTGAACGAATCCTCGGCCTCTGCAAGCTTCTTGCGGAGCGCTGCCATCTCCTTCTCCGCGCCATCCAGCTCGCTTGCGAGGCGGATATTCTCCTTCGAGCGTGATGCTATCGTCTCCTCGAGGCCCTTTATCTCCGCGCGTATCTGCTCGCGCCGCTTGTCGCGCTGCTCGGATTCCCTGCGCTTCTCCTCCCCCATCTTCGTCTCCATCTCGATGGTCTTTATGCGGATGTCCACCTGGGATTTCTCCGCACGCAATCTTGACTCGGCTTCGCGTATGGAATAGAGCTCCTGGAGGAGCGAATCCTTTGTGGATTTCACCTGCATCAGTTCGTTCTCGATCTTCCTGAGCTGGTTCCCGCTAAGGATGCCGCTGTCTGTCCTTCCGCCGCTTATCACGCCGGAGCGCTCGAATATCTCCCCGTCGAGGGTCACCATCCTGCTTGTCCCGATGCCGGCTTTCTTGGCTGAGGCGATGTCATCCATGAGCATGGTCTCCGAGAAAACATACTCCATGGCAGCTCTCGCCTCTTCAGGGTATGATATGACATCTATGACCGCGAGCTTGCCTGAAGACTGCCTCTGCGGAGTCTTGATCCGGTCCAGAGGGATGAATGTCGCCCGCCCTGCTTTGGCTTTCTTCAATTTATCTATGGTCTCGGTCGCGGCATCGACCGTATCGACAACGACATAAAGCAGCCTCGAGCCCGCTGCCGCTTCCACGGCCGCGCCGAATTTGGGCTCGAACGATATCAGGTCTGCGACCATGCCCTTTATCCGCTTGTCCTTGGACGAGAGGTCCTTGACGAAGCTGAGCGCCGGGTTCGCAAGGTGCGGAGAGCTCCGGACCTTGAATATCGATGCCTTCTCCTTCAGCTCCAGCATCTCCCTGTCCAGCTCCCCCATCTGCGCGTTTATCTCCTTGGTGCGGGAAAACGAGCTCTCTATCTCGGCTGCTATGCTCGCCGACTCGGACCGGAGGCCGCTCAATGATGACGCGGCGGCGGTTGCGCCCTCATCTTCAGGAACACCTTTCAGGATCGCCTTCTCCTCATCGTTCTTGGCGCTTATCAGCTCCCGTTTCGAGGCGATCTCGGATGTTATCCCTATCAGCCTCTCTTTCAACGATGCGAGCTCCTTGTCTTTGGCCTCCAGATGCTTCTTGGCCTCCCGGACTGATTCATCCTCGCTTATGCCTCCTTCGGCATTCAGCTTCTTCTCAGCCATCTCGAAAGCCGCCCTGAGCCGATGCAGCTCGTTCTCGATGGCGTCTATCCCTTTGCGGTCGGCATCCAGCTCGTCATCGAGCGCTTTCATCTCGGCCTTCAATTTGACAAGCTCCGCTTTCTTGTCTGTTATCATCTGCTCGCGCGAACCGATAGCAGCCTTCGCCTTCTCGACCTTCTGGATGAGCTCGTTCGTCTTCTGTTTCGACTGGAGCTCGAGGCTCGTCTTCTTCCGCTCGAAATCCACTTCGTTCACTTTCGCATCCAAGGCGGCCATGTCATGCGATATCCGTCTCTTCTCGCCCTCTATCTTCTCTTCGCCCGCTGCGATGTCGCTAAGCTCCTTCGTGAAACGCTCGCTCTCCCTCCTCAATAATGTGCCTTTGGCGTTCGTGAGGCTCTTTTTCGATTCTGTGAACCTGATGGCGACCTCTTTCTCGTGGCCCAGTTCATCCAGGAAATTCTTCCGCTCGCCCAGGACCAGCTGGGCATCCTTTATCCTCGTCTCGACTGTCCCGAGCTCGCCGAGGGCCTCCTTCTTCTTGGCTTCGAAATCGGCTATCCCGGCGACGCTGTCTATTATCGTCCTGCGCTCCTTCCCGTTCATGTTCAGGATGCGCTGCACTTCGCCCTGGGCGATGGTGTTCCTTCCTGATTCGTCCAGGTTGTGCTTCTTCAGGGCCTCCAGGACCGCCATCCTGGTGACCTTCTTGCCGTTCATCCTGTAGAGCATCTTGCCGTCCTGGCGGATGGCGCGCTTAATCTCGTAGCGCTCCGAGCCCCCGTCATCGCCTTCGAATACGAGGGTGGCTTCCGCTGTCTTCGAATCAGTGTGGATGAGCTCCTTGGAGTTCCTGGCGCGCAAGGAACGGAGGCTGGTCTCGCCCATGGCGAAGCGGATGGCGTCGCATAGGTTCGATTTTCCAGATCCATTCGGGCCGGCGAAGCAGATGTATGTACGCGGGAGCTGGATGTCCGCTGCCTTGAACGATTTGAAATTCCTTAATTTAAGGCGGGAGATAAACACCATTTGCACTCGACGGGCGATATCGCAGGACAGATTAAAAAGGATTGCCCTACCGCTCCCAAATAAAGACATTTTTAAACACTAATATATATTATTAACCTGATGAAAGCCATTCCGAAAGCCCCTATCCTGCAGGCTGATAAGGCACAACCCGCATTCCATTGCCGCCAGCCCAACCATAAGAGATTCAGCACGTTAACAATCCTTCTCGCTTCGATCCCTTCCGTCTTGTCCTTATCCTCCTGCTGCTTCGAGGATGCGCCCAAAGGCCCGAGACCAGGGGAGGTCGTTGTGGTGAACGAGCCGAGCTTCCCGAACCAGAAGGGAAACAGGAGGGCAGAAGAGAACGAATCCACCGACCCGCTGGCCACAGCATCAACATCCTCTTCATCGTCCAATAAATCAAAAGAATCAAAACAAGAAAACGATGCGAAGGAGCGCCCGGCGCAAGCTTCAGCCTCGATAACCCCGCTCATATCGCCAGACAATTCGAAATTCGTATCCGGTTGCCCGGCCGAGATGGCGCCGGTAGAAGACTATTGCATAGACAAGTTCGAAGCGCATCTCGTGACGATAGAAGACGGCAAAGAAATCCAATACCCTTATTTCAGCACGATGGATGGCAAACTGGTCGTCGCGAAATCCGCGCCCGATGTTTTCCCCCAGGCATACATCAGCCAGGTCGATTCAGAAGCGGCATGCCGGAGGGCGGCAAAACGCCTCTGCACACGGGCCGAATGGGTGAAAGCATGCCGGGGGCCGGATAATTTCACTTATCCGTACGGCAATGCGCGTGCCAGGAAGACCTGCAACACGAGCAGGGGCGATGAGATCGGCGAGCTTTCCGGGGACGATTACCTCCTTAGGACGTTCTTCGGGAACGACCCGATGAAATGGACGTACGAGAATTTCAACGATCCAAGGCTGGACCAGTTCGAAGGCGGCCTGAAGCAGGCTGGGTCGTACCAGGGATGCAAGAGCCCATACGGGGTCTTCGATATGGACGGCAACCTCCACGAGTGGGTGAGCGACAAGGTCGATTCGAGTTTCCAGGGCATGCCTTCGAAAAGGGCTGGCTGGCGCGGGTGGCAGAACAAGAAGACGGTGAGCACCATAGGCAACGGGATATTCCTCGGCGCGTTCTTCAACGATGACGAGGCGAACGGCGCAGGGTGCCACTATATGACGGTCGCCCATGAACCGGTTTATCATGATTACTCTACAGGATTCAGGTGCTGCAGGGATGCTGAGAAAAAGTAGATTATTAACGTAGAATATGCGGGGGAATGGGGATATTGGGTTCAGGAAGGAAATTGGCCGATGATGCGATGCACGCGGTTCGCGACGCTCCAAATCGCGAGCCGGGCCGATTCTGGAAATGGGTCGCTGCCGCGACTCTTGCGCATGCCGGCATACTCTCCTTCGGACACCCTTTCTTCGAAAAAAAACAGGTGGGCGTCAATTTTGCAGCTGAGGAAACCGCAGGGGGAAAACGGCCTTCCGACGATCAGCGCTATTTCCGCAGGGACCTGGAATCCTATATCGAAAAGATGACAAACGATGACCCCCGGGCGTTCCCAGAGAGCGATGAGCTCTCCGCCGCATCCCTCTATCCGAAGCAAATCCCCGATGCTGAAAACGGATCAACCAAGCAAATCGATAAAATGAAACCCAATGCCTTGCCCATGGATGCAAAATCGGGAATCGAGAAAGCAAAAGATGCTGATCAAGAGGAAGAGGCAACGGAAATTCCGGAATTGAAACCCGCATCGAATATGATTCGCCCTCTCTCGATAAACACGAGCCATCCGAAAGAGCCATCGAGCCTCGAGGGACTCAAACAAGCAAGGGACGCATTCCGGACCCGGCTCCTTTCTGACCTGAAGGATGATGTAGCGGGGCAGGTGAAATTGGACAGCATGCCGTTCATAGAATTCTTCGTCCGTTCATGGTATTACAAGCATGCGATAGGGAGGCTCGAGAAAGGGATGATGCCGCTTGTGGCCCCGGAGCGGCTATATTCGGATTTCGAATCGATAATGGCCGCGGCAAAATCCAGGATCCATAAAGACCATTCGCCTATCCAGAAGGACCTGATATTCCATCAGTCCGCTATCGCCTTCTTGAAAGGATATGAGAAGGACCACCGCGACATCTACTCGGCGCTGGAAGAGGGATGGGTGAACTGCGACAGCGCGACACAGCTCGGGGTCAGCGGATTCACCCAGCTCGATCCCAATGCCCGCATCAACCTTTTCAGCGACCATGTCCAGTCGGTCACTGCGGAAAAAGGCAAATGGGTGGTGATAGAGAACACATCATCCGGGAACCCGCTCTATTCCTATTCGCGAGGTTTTTTGACCAAACCTGAGAAATACGTCTCAGATTACCTGATATCAGAGGACACTGGCCTTGCCGGCGCACTTCCGGACGAGGTGAAGGGCTGGTATCTCCATCCTCTGGAACGTTTCGGGAAAAAGCCTCCACCTGGTTTCATGCCATTCAGCGAATCCCAGCAGGGGGATGCAATCGACATCCAGGGGCCGCAGCC
>CAILMU010000228.1 GCA_903835325.1 uncultured Microcaldota archaeon
GCCGAAGGAATGAATAGGGGTATACAATATTGGATGGAGAGGAAAGCAGGGTACATCGCTCTATTGAACAACGATGTCGAGGTTGAGCCCACATGGCTCACCGAGCTCATGAAAATCGCGAAAAGTGATTCACGCATAGGCGCGGTAGCCTCGCGTATGATGTACTACATCAATAGAAAGATTATCAATGGGATAGGCGTTGACTTGAATATGATGGCATACGCATGGGACAGATATCAGGGCGAGACATTCAAGAAAGGGATGGAACATCCGGAAGAAGTCCTCTCCTTTTGCGCTGGTGCGACATTGCTGAATACAGTTGCCCTAAAGGAAGTGGGACTCTTCAATCCCTGGCATATAATTTATTTAGAAGATGTAGACCTTTCCTTTCGTCTGCGAACACACGCATGGCGAATCGTAACCGCTCCTCATGCTGTTGTATACCACAAATTTTCCGCAAGCATGGGGCATGGCTCTCCATTTAAAAATTATCTTATCTTGCGCAACCGGATAAAAGTTATCCTGAACTACTTTCCTGTAAAGTTATGGCCATCCATCCTCGACAAGATCATTAGGCATGAGCTCGGAACTGCTCGCGGTTGGTTCCTTCACCGCGAATGGCGGAGAGCCTGGTTGCAGGTAAAAGCTTTCATCGACTGCTTTATCGCCCTTCCTGCAATCATTAGGTTTAGGATAACAAACCCTCGTAGCGATACCGCCTTTAAAATGCTGGTACCAAATTTTGAACCGGATCTGTTACCTTACCCTACCTGGGATTACGCTAGAGCGGACAAAGCAACGGTTAACGAAAGCAGGATTATAATGGGGGGGAATGATAAATTGCTTGGGGATGGTTGGTATCCGCTTGAACTTTCTCCCCCTCAGTGCCGCTGGACATGTGACGAGGCTGATTGCTGGCTCCGTGCTCAAAAGGGAGTCCAGAGCATTGTACAGATACATCTGCGTCAGCCCATCAAAGGTGCCCCCCCCCAGCATTTGGAAGTATCCGTGGATGATAAGCCCATCGGCAGCGCCGATGTATATTCCGATGATTGGCAAACGCTCTTTTTCCAATGCACCCCTAAGAGAGATGCTGTGAAACTCACCTTCATCCTCGCTCACTGTATTTCATTATCGCAAGGCAAGAAGTCCATCAATGTTGGACTTCAATTCAATGAGATAAGCATTCTTACAGAAGATTCGCCTTTTCTGAGGAAAACGCAATGGCAAGCAAGCGACAATCAAATATTTTAAAGGGATATGAAGCTGTTGCGGGAATCTAATTTTAAGTGCCGCCCCTTGCCTCCGCAAGATACCTTCCACTTTCATCAAGCGGGCAAAATTCCGTCCAGCAACGAGTGCGCTCAGCACTAATAAAGGATTACCGGAATAATCTTTTCAGTGAAGAATAAATCTTATATGGGATGATTGACTTTACACGCAGCTCAAACTTTTCGAGCTCGACGATGCGGTAGTGCTTCTCCATATTCTTTCGATTGAGCTCATCAATACTCGCTCTCGCCCTGTCGAGTTCAGCGTGAATTTCGGCGATCCTCGCGTGCGCCGCCGCCAGCTCCTTATTCAGCCGATCGATATCCCTGCATCTCTCCGACATCTCATTTTCCTTCGCGAGGAGCTTCGCAGAGAGCGAGTACTGCTCCGCTGAGGCCCAGCTCTTCAAACGGTCTTCCATTGGAATGAGCTGCTCCGGATCTTCGGCCGTGTTTTCAAGCTCCTGCCGTATCCCCATCAATTGATAATAGTTCATCACTGAATCATAGTATCTGAGCCTTGCTTCTGCGCTGGCGGCCTTGTGAATCCCAAGAAATTCAGCGAGCTCGGGATGCTTTCTATAAAAAATAACCGCGGACTTCCCCAGCTTGATTTTTCTGGAAAGGTAGTCCCTGAAGTTCAACGTGTGATAGTGGTAGGTGAGCGCTTCCCGCGCAAAAATTATCTGCACACCGCACCGCGTTATCCGATAGCCCAGCTCTATATCTTCGAATACTGCATCGGGAAAAGTTTCATCGAATGGCCCCGATTGCACAACAATACTTTTTTCGATGGATATATTTGAAGTATAAAAATGTCCGAAGGAAACATTCGCCGGGCTTTTCTCCACCTCGGGATAGTTGAATTGAGTCCCGTCGAGAACATATCGCATAAAGGGGGTGACTTCGAGATCGGGGTGCCATTCGACATACCCAAGCACCGCGATGCCATGTCTTGACCCATGATGCTTCAGATGGGACTCGAGCAGTTTGGAATCTGGCACGCAGTCATCATTTGTAAACAAGAGAATGCCGCCTGTGGCTTTCGAAATCGCAAGATTCCTTGCCTTCGCGGGGCCGCCGTGGGGCTGTGCGAAATATCTGAGGTTGGGCATCCGGGCGGCGGTTTCCTTGAGAAGCTCCCCCGTGCCATCGGTCGAGCCGTCATCAACGACAAGGATCTCGAAGTTCTCCTTGGGGAGCGTCTGCTGAGAAAATCCATCGAGGCACTTCTCGAGGATATCTTTTCTGTTATAGGTCGGTATGATGACGCTGATGGAAATCTTTTCCCTGGATAATTCCATTTTAAAAAGCTCCGTACTCCTCAAGCGAGAAGATCATTCCTTCTCAAGATAGCGTGCAATGTATTTTACGAACTTCTCGAAATCGGTTAGATTCTTCTGCAAAATGTGA
>CAILMU010000229.1 GCA_903835325.1 uncultured Microcaldota archaeon
ACAAGGAGATAACACGGAAGGAGACGGGCGAGGATTTCCCGCAGGAGCCCTGGGGCCAGCTTCGGGCGGCCATCATAGCGGTCTTCAACTCGTGGAACAACAAGCGCGCTGCAATTTACAGAAAACTCCACAAGATACCCGACAGCTACGGCACCGCCGTGAACATCCAATCGATGGTGTTCGGCAACATGGGCCCAACATCAGGAACCGGAGTCATTTTCTCCAGAGACCCTTCGACCGGGGAGAACAGGCTTTTCGGGGAATACCTGGTAAACGCGCAGGGCGAGGACGTTGTCGCAGGCATAAGGACGCCTGTGCCCATCAGCGAACTGAAGAAGGCGATGCCTAGGATTTACAAGCAGATAGAGAAGATATCGAAAGACCTTGAGAAGCACTACAGGGACATGCAGGACATGGAGTTCACGATAGAGAACAAAAAGCTCTGGATGCTTCAGACGAGGAACGGAAAGAGGACCGCAAAGGCTTCCGTGCGCGTAGCAGTCGAGATGGCGAACGAAGGCTTGATAACCAAGAAGGAAGCGCTTCTGAAGGTGAATTCGGACCAGATAGACGCACTCCTCCACAGGCACATAGACCCGAATGCCAAGTATGAGAAGCTTGCAGTAGGTCTGCCCGCATCGCCTGGCGCCGCGACCGGAAAGATAGTCTTCAGCGCGGACGATGCCTGCGAACGGGGAAAAACCGAATCCATAATTCTTGTCAGCGTGGAGACAACGCCTGAGGACATCCATGGGATGGCCGCGGCGCAGGGGATTCTCACCTCAAGGGGGGGAATGACGAGCCACGCAGCAGTGGTCGCAAGAGGCATGGGCATACCGTGCGTCGCAGGCTGCTCCCAGGCAAAGGTCGACCTCGAGAACAAGAAGCTCACATTGGGGGAACGCGTTTTCTCAGAAAACGACATCATAACCATCGACGGCACGACAGGCGAGGTGATTCCCGGCGAGGTCCCGATGGTCGAGCCCCAGCTGACCAAGGAGTTCAGGACTCTTCTGACCTGGGCGGACCAGGAGAGCAGGATGGATGTCAGGGCGAATGCCGACACCCCGGAGAACGCGAAGAGCTCGAGGGACTTCGGAGCGAAGGGCATCGGCCTGTGCAGGACCGAGCGGATGTTCAACTCAAGGGACAGGCTCCCGATAGTGCGGGAGATGATACTCGCGAAAAACGGGAAGGAACGGATGGCCGCGCTGAACAAGCTCCAGCCGATACAGCGCAGGGACTTCGTCGAGATTCTCAAGGCGATGGAGGGATTCCCGGTGAACGTCAGGCTCCTGGACCCGCCCCTTCACGAATTCCTGCCTACGAGCGAGGAGCTCATCGCGGATATTGCGGAAATAGACGCGAAGGGCATAAAAGGCGGGATACTCGCTGAGAAGGAGCAGATGCTGAACGCAGTGAGAAGACTTAAGGAGTTCAACCCGATGCTCGGCCATAGGGGCTGCAGGCTGGGGATAACTTATCCCGAGATTTACGAGATGCAGACGAGCGCGCTGATTGAAGCGGCTTGCCACCTTGTTCGGGAGGGAATTGCCGTTGACCTCGAGATAATGATACCGCTCGTCGGCGGATACAGGGAGCTGAAGATGCTCAGGGAGATTGTGGACAACAAGGCAAGGGAGGTAATCGCAAGAGAGAGGATAAAGCTAAATTACAAGATAGGGACGATGATTGAGATACC
>CAILMU010000230.1 GCA_903835325.1 uncultured Microcaldota archaeon
AGGTGAAGCAGGTTTTTTGCATATCCCACAGGAAACAACTCGGGTTGTAATATAAAGTATTCGTCATCACTTCTTTAAATTGTCTATTCACGACAGAGCCCAGGTGCCCTTGTAATGAGACCAGTTGTTGGCCGGATATCGTGTCCTTGCCGATCACATAATACTTTTGCGAGCCGATACCGCGTTTTTCAGCTCCTTGAAAACGCCTTCGGTCTTGCGGTAGATGCTGCGGAGGTCCTCCAGGAACGGGCAGGACGGATAGGAACGGAAGAGGAGCTGGTTTCCTTGCTTCTCTTTTATGAGGATGCCCAGGGCGATGAGATTATCCAGCTCTTTTTTCGCCTCGTAGGGCGATACCGCTGCCCGCCTCGCGATTTCGCGGAGATGGAGGCCGTCTTCGAAAAGGACGATGCCGAGGACCTTCACCTCGGCTTTGGAGCGGAATAATTTTTCTAACATGTTATATTTGATATAACAATTGTTATTTTAAATATAACGAATTAGAGTTTCCTCGCGAGCATCTTGAAATGGTTCTTGGCAAGGTCGAGGGTCTCGATGCCTTTTTCCGTTATCGTGTAGTACTTGCGCCTCTCTTCCTGTTCGGCGAGGATGAGGCCTTCGTTCTCGAGCTTGTAGAGCACGACGTATATCATTATCTTGTTGGGTTTGAAATTGAATTCCTTATAGATTCGTTCGTCCAGCGCATACGCGTGTATGCGCTTGTCCATCCGGATAAGCGAGAGGATGTAGAGCCAAAGGTTCTCGTTGGTGAGGAGGTGGCGCAGGCGCTTGATGGGTGCGGCCGGTTGGGTATTGTTTGATGGGTGGGCAGATTCGCCGGGTTTTCCGCTATGAGGATTTGTTTTCATGAGATTCAACCGATTAGGCCGAAATACCCGGGTGCGTGGTCATTCCGCTCTTCATTTCTCCGCATCGGATTTCTTCCTCCTTCCTCGGGAGGGCGGCGGCTGCGGCGGCTCTTCGGGGGGCGGAGGGGCGGATGGAGGCTTATGCTCAGGTTCCTTGAGATAAGGTCCGATGGTCTCCCTTAATTCCTTGTCTTCGGCGCTCTCCCTCCTGCGCAGGAGCCGGTCTTCGCCTTCATAGGTAGGTTCCGCAGGCTTGCTTATCTCGGCCCTGTGCTCGAAGTCCTTTTCATAGGACGGTTTCTCATAAGGCTTCTCGCCCGCGCGCCTGCGCAAGGGCTCCTCTTCCATGCCTGGTTCTGCCTTAGTCTCAGGCTGGCCGACATCGGGCAATTTCACCCCGGTCTTGTCCATGTAGCTCTGGTATTCTATCGCGAGGTTGTTGGCGGCTATCTTGGATCTTTGGAAAGAATCCTCCATCTCCCCTTTATCCTGGGCGCTGAAGGCAGCGCTTGCGTGCGACAGCTCGGCAACCAGGTCATGATGCATCTGGGCCAGGTTCTCCGGCGGTTTCTTCATATCCATCTGGCCAAGCAACGCTGCATCGCCCATTATCCCGCGCTCGAGCTCCATCACATTCAGG
>CAILMU010000231.1 GCA_903835325.1 uncultured Microcaldota archaeon
AGTGCTGCGAGGCCATGAAGATCCAGTGTCGATTCTTGCGTTTGGGGAGTAGCCGCAGTAGCGTGATTGGGGTAGCCGGTGAGGCTTGGTTCAACGTGGACCATAAAGAAATCGAGGAGCTCTATAAGCGCCTGAATGTGGTAGAGAAGATACCTCCGACCGTTCTACTCCTCTTCAGAATATGGGCGGAGCTGGCCAGCTTCCGATTTGCATCGGCTGCAGAAATGTGCGAGGGGTTTATCCTGGAGCAACTACGGTAATGGCAGGATCCTAGAGCATAAGGGAACCATCTTTCAACATAGCTCTTTTCTGTCTATCCGATGGGTTCCCATTGCTTCAGGCAATAGGAAATATGACAAACTCATCGAGCCAACCCGATAAACCCTTTTGGACCCTTTATTCCGAAGAGGCCTTAAACCAGATCGGGACAAACCCGAATGGGTTAACCCCGGACGAAGCCCAGCAGAGGCTCTCGCGTTTTGGTCCCAATCTCCTGAAACCCAAGAGTAAAACGGATGCGGTAACACTCCTGATAAACCAGTTCAGGAGTCCTCTGGTACTTATTCTCATAATCGCTGCAATAGTAGCGATTTTTCTAAGCGAAGTGACTAACGCAGCCATCATACTGGTCATCGTGGTTATCAGCGGCTTGCTGGGATTCTGGCAGGAAAGAGGCTCCACCAATGCCATCCAAAGACTGATGTCCATTGTTCAACTGAAAGCATCCGTACTGCGTGGAGGGAGCCCGCAGGACATCCCTGCTGAAGAAATTGTGCCGGGAGATATCATCCTGTTTTCAGCAGGCGACGTTATACCTGCGGATTGCCTGATTATTGATTCCAACGACCTCTTTGTGGACGAAGCCACACTTACCGGAGAAACTTATCCGGCGGAAAAATCGGTGGGCCTGCTGGCAACAGAAACACCAGTCAGCCACCGGACGAACTCTCTCTTTATGGGGACCCATGTTATCAGCGGCAGTGCCAGGGCCGTGGCGGTGAACACAGGTCCCGGTACAGAATTCGGCAAAATTGCGGAGCATTTGAAATTCCGACCCCCTGAGACGGAATTTGAGCATGGTGTAAAACAATTCGGATACTTCCTCATGGTTGTCACGCTAATTCTCGTAATGGCCATCTTTGCTATCAACCTCTCTCTTGACCGGCCGCCGCTGGACTCCGTGCTTTTCTCTCTGGCTTTGGCCGTAGGACTGACCCCTCAGTTGTTGCCGGCAATCATCAGCATCAACCTGTCGCACGGAGCCAGACGTATGGCAGAGCAGAAGGTCATAATCAAGCGACTGGCCTCCATCGAAAACTTCGGCAGCATGAATATACTCTGTTCAGACAAGACCGGTACGCTGACCGAAGGTATCATGCGTCTGCATTCTTTCATCGACGCTGATGGAAATGAAAATAAAAAGGTATTGCTATACGCTTATCTCAATTCCTCCTACGAAACAGGCTATAAGAATCCTATTGATGAGGCCATCCGGGCTCATGGTGCCCTGGATA
>CAILMU010000232.1 GCA_903835325.1 uncultured Microcaldota archaeon
AAAATCCCCCCGCTTGCTGGCCTTTCTCTGGAATATTCTGAACGTGATACGGGTCAGTGCCGTCATAGTGAACGAGAATATGCATAGAGTCCCCATGAAGATCCGGCTTATCCCTATTTCTTGTTGAATGAACAAAATGAGCGTCGCGAATGCGAATGTCAACAATGTGATCTTGCCCATTTTGGCGATGATCGTCAGATACGACCATTCGATAAGGTTCCTGTACCCCTTTTCTATTCTGATCAGAACGAACCAGATAGGCAAGAATATGATGAGGATCCAGGAAAATGCCCGCATCGAAGGGAGCGGCAGATCCGGATAGGGAGAAAAGGAGACTTTTAAAAAGGGCATGGCCGCATACGTAAAACAAAAAGCTAAGAAAATGCTTGCGAGATCGATATATGGAAAATATCTTTTGGCAAAGATCTTCGGAAGAGTGCTTTTCATGGGTTATCCGTCAAGCGCACAAAAAGACGCTCGTATTGTCCCGTGCACTTCTCACGCGAAAAATGCTGTTCGACATATTGCCTTCCATCCCTTCCCATTCGGTCCGCTTCCGCCGGGTTATCCAACAGATGCAGGATCGCCTCGGACAATTCCCGGGGGCGGTCCGGCGGCAAGCATATTCCACACTGAGAGACCCTGATGATTTCGCAAGCATCGCTGCTTGATGGGATGTTGGCCACGACAGGCCTGCCGGTTGCCATGATGTCAAAGAGCTTTCCCGGAACGACGGGAGTCGAAATATTGGAATGCAAGCTGATGAGACAGACATCAGAGGCCTGAAGCAGCCTGGCGTACTTTTCGCGCGGCAGCAGCTGCAATAATCGGATGTTGTTCAGTCTTTCCCGCAAGACCGTATTTTCATATTCTTTGCGCCGCGGCCCGTCGCCAACGATGAGGAAGATGATCTCGGGCCTGTTTCTCAGAAGCCGCGCGGATTCTATCACTGTATCCAAGCCCTGAGCCCATCCGATCGTGCCGGAGTAGGATACTAAAAAGGCCTTCTCCAGGCCAAGCTCCTTCCGGAGCTCATTGGCTTTTTGTCCTGGTCGAAAGCGTCCTGTATCGACCCAATTAGGAAGGATATCGATCTTTTTGCCATCGACTCCCCGGGAAACAAGATAATCACGGTTTCCGCTCGAATGAACGGTGATGCCTGTCGCTTTCGCATAGACGTGTTCCTCGATGCGGGTGAAGAATCGAATAAGGAGTCTGTTTTTCATAACCCCCGTGTCCACCGCATATCGCGGGAACATGTCCTGGGCGTTGAAAACCAGCGGACTTCGATATCTCTTTGCCAGGCTGATGCCCGTCAACCCCAATAGCAAGGGCGGTGAATAGACCATGACCAGATCCTGGCGCCCGACGTGCCGGCCAGCCCAATAATAGCTCAAGGCAAGGAGGAAATGGTCCATTCCCTTGGCGAGCGGGTTGGATAGAGGAAGGGTCAGGATTTTCGGCCGGAAGATATCGATCGCGCCAATTCTTTCTTTGACCAACAACTTTTTTTTGTATATGTCGCCGCTTCCCTGGGCACCCATTCTTTGCCGGGGGATGGCCGTTATCACCGTCACCGCGTGTCCTCTTTCGCTCAGGCTTTCGGCGAGCTCGAACATCAGATGACCGCTACCCGTGATTTCCGGCGGGAACGCGGGAGTCAGAATGAGGATCTTCAACTCTGCAAGCCTCATGCGGTTGGGGGAATCGAAGCGAAAGCGGATTGCGGATCCACTTTTACGGGATGGCCGCGTTTCAAGGATTCCATGATCGAGAACGTGGTCAGGGTCGTGAGGACATATTCGCAGAAGGGTACCGGAGCCGGGCCTTCGTCGCGAAGCGACGCGAAGAACGTTTCCATCTCGGCGCGATGGCCGCGG
>CAILMU010000233.1 GCA_903835325.1 uncultured Microcaldota archaeon
CTGAAAGTGAGGGGCGAAGCCGAAGGGTTGTGCGAGCGGTTCCCGATTTACAAGGAGTGAATTTTTAAAAAGAGTCAGGTTATCGTCCGCCCTCATGGTTTTCGATAACCACCAGCATTTCCGAGCGAACTTCGTTCGCTGGGACCTCGAGAACGGATCGCCGTTCTCGTTGTTGCCCTAAGAGATGCATATGACAAAAGGCTTGTGAATGCGATCGCCGGGGCTCGAACCCGGGTCGTGAGCTTGGGAAGCTCAAATCCTACCACTAGACTACGATCGCGGAATTTCTATTCGTGGCATCAGTTACCTTCCTTAAGAGATGACCAAGTTATTTAAAATTTAGGCATTTTGGAAAAATCGGCATGCACGCATCATTTCCGTATTGATTTGATGAACCCCGAGACGGCTTCGCCCAGGTCGCTCATGTCTGCTATCGGGTGGTCGAAAACCGTGCAGACATGGCCGATGAATCTCTCGAGCCCAGTCTGGTGCCGGATTTCCCCGTCGTGGAGTCTGAGCACCGGTTTCTTCAAGGCGCTCAGCCAGCCGAGCTCGACCCGGACACCATAGGAGTCTTCGGGAAAAACCACTGCGCCGTCGCATTCCTTGCACCAGCGGTAATCGCGGGGCACGAATATCGCCGGATTTTCCTCCCCCTTCCAGCCCTCCTCGCGGAAAGCGCAGACGGTCCTGGCGCCTTCTGCGTGGGCAGCCGCATCTATCGTATCGACAAGGAGGCGAAGCCGGGCTATCTCGGGGGGTTTGCCGAGCTTCTTGGTTATCGGTGTGGCGATGAATATCGTCAGTCGTTCATTTCTGAGGCCATCCATGTATTATTGCGGTCTTAACTGATTAATAAAAATTTCATTAGAAAACTCTGCGAAAACCCAGAATTTATTAATTATATTGTATTATTGCATAAACTATGAAGTTCGATAAAACAGACCTGCAGCTCCTGTACCTGCTCGATGCCGATGGCAGGGCATCGTTGACAGACCTCGCGAGAACGCTCCATTGCTCCCGCGAGACTGTCAATTACCGCATGAAGAGGCTGGAGCGGGAGGGCGTCCTTCTCGGGTATGTCGGAAAGCTCGGTTTCGATAGGCTGGCCTTGACGAATTTCATCGTCTACCTGAAACTCGCCAACCCAGGGGAGGAGGGATACCGCGGATTGGTGGGGAGGCTCGCCGGGAAGCCGTATATCACCTGGCTCGCGAGCTTGGGCGGAAGCTTCGACATGGCGCTCGAGATCACGGCATCCGGGGTCAATGAATTCGAAGAGCGCTTCTCGGACATGCTCGGCGATTTCTCGGAAGACATCCTTTCCTATTCGGTATCGGTCAGGTCGTTCCAGGAGACGTACGGCAAGAAATACCTTTGGCCGGAGAGGTCTGCCCAGAGAATCAAGCGCAGGAAAGATATTGGTGCGCCCCCAAGGCCCGTCGACGGGTTGGACCGCAGGATAATCACGGCGATAGCTAAGGATGCCCGGGTGAGCATCATCGATGCGAGCATGTTTCTCAAGGAAGCGCCTACGACCGTATCTCTTAGGCTGAAGAGATTGGAGACGGACAGGATAATCGAAGGATATACGACTTTCTCTTCGATAAAACAACTGGGCTACACCAGGTTCAAGGCTTTGATAAAAGTGAGGAACTTCTCGAAGGAAGCGGAAAGGGGGATGAACGATTTCTGCCGGACCCATCCGAATATCTACTACTTTGCCAAGAACATCGGGAGCTGGAACTTCGAGATAGAGGTCGATGTGCCATCGCCAATGGAATACCAGCGGCTCCTCATGGATTTCCGGGGCAGGTTCGGCGCCAATATCCAGGACATCGAATCGCTGACCATTTTCGAGGAGCATAAGTTCTGCTACTGGCCGTATGAGAAATGAAAAAAATCGGGATAAAAAATCGAGCGGCTGGATTATTCAGCCGTATTAGCCTTCTGGAACAGCTTCAGCATCTTGGTCTTGACTGTGACCGGGATGGGCACCGCGACTTCGACCAGCTCCACCGTGACCTCGTCCTTCGCCTCGTCGATTTTCACGACTTTGGCTCGCTCTCCCTTGAAAGGACCGGAGACCATCTCTACTGTATCTCCGACCTCCATGGTGAGGGCTATCGGGTGCGGTGTCTTCACCAGCTTCTCTATCTCATCGACGCTGATCGCTGATTTGAGGAATCCCTTGACATGCTTGACCTTCTGGATGAGCTTCACAAGGACGTTCTCGTCCAAGGCCTCAACGAAGAGGTATCCCTTCACGTTCTCAACGTGTATTATCGAATAGATCGCGAGCTTTTCAGCCCTTGATTTCTTCATCAGTATCTCTGCCAGGATCTTCTCCTGCCCGGATGTGACGCGAATCGTGTAGATCATTTCATAACACCAGATTATCCAATGTGCCTCATTCACCTGACTAAGCCGAAGACCAATGATATGATCAGGCCGATTATCCCGAAAAGTATCATGCCGACCCCGGTCACTTTCGCGACCTTGGAGAATTCCTCGTTAGTCGGCTTCCGTGAAATGTATATTATCCGTACGCATCTCTTGATCAGTTCAGCGATTTCCAAACCTATCACCTAACCTATGATATCAATGTCGTCGAGGCTCAGCTCCGTGAACTCAGGCTCACGTGAATCCTTGACCACGTATTTCGGGAACCTGACCCCGGCGATCACTACCAAGACTCGCATGGAAGATTTTTTTATGTTCTCCTCAACGCGCGAACCCCAGATTATGTGGGCGTTCGGGTTTATCCGTTTCGCCACCTCGGCGACAACGAACTCGGCCTCTTTCAATGTCATATCCTCTCCGCCGATGACATTCACGAGAGCGCGCGTGGATGTGCTGACATCCGCATCGAGCAACGGGGATGTCAACGCCGTCTCGACAGCGACCCTCGCCCTCTCCTCGTTTTTTGCTTCCAGCGACGCTTCGCCGAGGCCGATGACAGCGAAACCCGCATCCGAGAGTATGGTCCTTAAATCAGCGAAATCCACGTTCACCAGACCGGATTTTGTCACAAGTTCGGTTATGCCTTTCACTGAGCCTGCAAGCACCTCGTCGCAGACCTTGAATGCCGTATTCAGCGGAAGGTCAGGGACCAGGTTGAGCAGCTTGTCGTTCTTGATGACTATGATGGTGTCGGTATGCTTCTTGAGTTTCTCAAGGCCGACCAGAGCGTTCTCCAGCCTCACCTTGCCTTCCGAGGCGAACGGCAATGTAACTACAGCAACGACCATGGCTCCCATGCCCTTGGCCGCTTCCGCGATTATCGGCGCGCTCCCTGTCCCGGTGCCTCCGCCGAGGCCGCAGGTTATGAAGACCATGGATGCCTCTTTCAGGGATTCCTTGATCTCATTCATGGCTTCTTTCGCTGATTCTTCTCCTATCACCGGGTTGCTGCCTGCGCCTCTTCCCTTGCTGACGGTCTTGCCGAGTATTATCTTCTTGTTCGCGCGGACCTTCAACAGATGCTTGGCATCCGTGTTCATTGCTATCAGGCTGACACCCGATATGCCCATCTCGAAGAGCCGGTCCAGCGTGTTGCTCCCGCTACCGCCGGCTCCGATTATGTAGATGTTCTGCTTCGTCTCCTCTATGAACTTGAGAAGCTCCTCGTCGTCTTTGGATTTCGGGGATATGTCCTGGGGTAGCCTGCGCTCTGGAACTGGTTGCGATGGCGTTGCGGGTGTGTCCAAATCATCACCTAAGAAATGAGGAATTAACGTCAAAAGGATGCGCGGAAGGTATTATAAATATAGTGAAGGTTGGTGGATAAATTTCACCAGTACCCCGATCTTCTTTCCTTCTTAGGAGCACCTATACCCGTCGCTGACTACGCCATTCTTCTGCACGCTTCCGGGGTCGATGAGGTTTTTCTTCAGTACTGAAGTTGGGTGAAAACAAAAAAACAAAAAATCCGATTCACTCGTTCGCGAGCTCCATCCCGCTCCGTCCTTTCCGGAGCGCGAGAGCCGTCAGCTTTTTCGTATTCGCTTTCTCATAAGCCAGCTCATGCAAAACCTTCTTCGGGTCATAGTAGCCCCATAGCTTTATCGCCTGCGCAAGCTCCGGGTGCGTCTTAGCATATTTCGGAGAAGGTATCCCTTTCATGTAAGCATCGATAGCCTGCCTCATCGACATGGCGCCTTTCCGCGTCCCTCCCGGGTGGCCATGGACCCCGGCTCCTGCCTGGAAGTTGGTGTCGTTCCCATGAAGGGCGAGCAGAGCATCTACCCGGCCCGCATCAAGCCCGCCAGAGGCTATGCTGAGCATCGGGTTGATATGGTCGGAGAACCGCATATCCAGGGATCCGAGATAGAATTTCTCCTTCAAGTGGTACTGGTCTGCGATGTCATGGAGCCGTTTTATCGTGACAGGAGAACCTTCCATCTTGCCGACTCCGGTCCCGATATGCATCTGGTCGATGCCGAGCATCCGGTAGTATTTCTCGTATATCTGGAAGTTGATGCCGAAACTGCCACGGTTGGCCGCTGCGAAACCAGCGCGGTGCCCGTGAGTGGCGAACCTGTGCTTCTTCGTGTGCTCCAAAACATCCTGGAGCGCGCCCATGCCCATCACATAGACATCGAGCATGACAACTATGTTGTTCTGCAGGCCCATGCTGTTCAGATAATCGATACGATCTATCATCCTGCAGTATCGGTC
>CAILMU010000234.1 GCA_903835325.1 uncultured Microcaldota archaeon
CCAAATTGTAATCCTGGCAGTTCAATAGGTCAAAATGTTAGCCATCTTTACTGCCAACCGGGTTCATTTGAAGCTGATCGAACAAATATCAGCAAAGATGGAATAATCGAGAGTAAAGAATGCTATGACATTAACATCTACGAGCTTTCACCAAGAAGAGAAATGCCTTCAGAGTATAATGGAACTCCAGGTATGGATCAAGCTTGGGACATAGTTAATGTAACCTGTCAACCTTGCTAAGTAATTCCTCTCAAGCCTTCTCTGGCTCTTGTTCGACCATCTTCTTGGATATTCGAATCTCAGGATAGCAGGCCAGCGAATGCAGGGATTCGCTGTCGCTTATAACAAGGGCATGAGGAAGGATATTTCCTGCGATCTCGGCACGAGCCATTTCTCCTATCTCATTTGCTCTTCCCGCGATAATGGTGTATCGATATCCCCAGGGCATCCTCTGCGCATTCCGGCAGAGCCTCGCTCATCGTCGGGTGCACATGGATCGTGGATGCTATATCCTGCAGTTTCGCGCCCATCTCTATCGCGAGAGCCGCTTCGCCCATCATCATCCTGGCCGCTTCCCCCACGATATGCACGCCCAGGACCCGGTCATCCTCACCTGCCACGATCTTGACGAAACCGTATGAGTTTCCGCTCACTTTCGCTGCGCCGAGGGCTGTGTAAGGCATCCGCCCTATCTTCACCTTTATCCCGAGGTCTTTGGCTTCCTGCTCGCTCAAACCCACGACGCCGACCTGCGGGTTCGAGAAAACGACAGCGGGAATCGCCCTGTTGTCGAATGCGCTCTTCAGGCCTGCGATGCATTCTGCTGCGACCTTGCCCTGCCTGAACGCCTTATGGGCCAGTTTCGGCCCGGCTGTGACATCCCCTATCGCATATATCCTCTCATCGCTGGTTTTGCAAGTCTCATCAGTGGCTATCTGGCCCTCGTTATCAAGTGTTACCTTCGTCTTCTCAATGCCCAGGTCATCCAGGTCCAGGACCCTTCCTGTGGCTATGAGGAGCTTGTCGAATTGGATTCTTTTCTCGCCACCCGCCGTCTTCACAACGGCAGATTGCGTTGCCCCGTCCTTTTCGAGCCGGGCTATCACGCTGTTGAAGACTATCTCCACGCCATCGGCCATGAGTTTTTTTGTCAATGCGTCCGTTATCTCGGGGTCCATCTGCTTCAGGAGCCTCTCCCCGCGATAAATGATTGTGACGCGCGAGCCTATCCTTGAGAACAGGCTTGCCATCTCGACAGCGATATATCCGCCGCCATAGACAAGGAATCTCCCAGGCAGGTTCTTCAGGGAGAATATATCATCGGAATCGATTACCGATTGGTGGTCTGTCCCCAGGCCCGGGACCTCTTTAATCTTGGTCCCTGTCGCTATGATGGCATGCTTGAATTCTATCTTCCTTGAACCGGTTTCTGTCTCGACAGTAAGGCTCGCCGAATCATTGAAGAAAGCCCTGCCATCAATTATCTCCACTCCGTTCAATCTGCAAAGCGACGCGATGCCATCACGCAGGGATTTCACGATGCCGTCTTTCCAGTCCTGCGCCTTCATGAAATCTATTCCGATTGGCGACTCTTCTACGATGCCCATGTCATGGCCGCCGGATGATGCCGCCTGGTCATATACTTCAGAAACATGTATCAGGGCTTTGGACGGTATGCAGCCGTAGTTCGTGCATATGCCGCCGATTTTCCCCTTCTCTATCAGCACGACCTCCTTCCCGAGCTGCGCTGCCCTTATCGCGGCAGTGTATCCGCCGGGG
>CAILMU010000235.1 GCA_903835325.1 uncultured Microcaldota archaeon
CGATGTCCTGGAAAGGCTTGCGGCAATTTATTGTAAGCAAGGTGAGTATGCTAAAGCCGAGCCTCTCTACGAGCGCGAGTTGGCGATCATGGAGAAGGCTTACGGCCCGGATAATCCCGATGTGGTCATGTATATAGAAAACCTGGAGAAGGTTTACTGTGATCAAGGCCAGTATGCCAAGGCTGAACCGCTCTGCAAGCGCGCGCTGGCGATCTGGGAGAAAACGCACGGTAAGAACAGTTTCGCCGTGTCCGCGAGCATGGATGTTCTTGCCGAGATATATAAGAAGACGTCGCGGGAGAAAGAAGCTAAACCGCTGGAGGTGCAGGCAACGCATATTATCGCGAAGAACTGGGATCTTCTGGATAAGGAAGATCTCTACCTTCGTGAGAAAGAGGAATCCGATGATGCGATGATTGCAGCAAAGGAAGAACTCCAAGTCGCCGAGCAAACAGCGGGGCCGGAGCATGAAGACCTGGTCACGATACTGGATACCATCGCATTGCTTTACTGTGAACAGGGCCAGTCCGAGCAGGCCGAGTCGCTCTACAAACGTGCCCTGGAGATCATAAAGAAGGCCGATAGTCCGGATAATCCCGATGTAGCCCGGAGCCTGATCAACCTGGCGACGGTATACCTTGTCCCAAAACGGTTCGAGCATGCCGAGCCGCTTTTCAAGCGCGCACTGGCGATCAGGGAAAAGTTTTACGGCCCGGGTCATCCCAGTGTGGCAATGATCATGAGAGACCTTGCGGCGGTGAACGCGATGCAGGCACAGTATGCGCAGGCCGCGTCGCTCTGCAAGCGTGCGCTGGAGATTGTGAAGACAGCTTACGGCGCGGATGATCCCAGGATAGTCAGCTACATGGAACAGCTCGCGGAGCTGTACAATGACGAAGGGCAGTACCAAAAGGCCGAGCGTCTCTTTAAGGGCGCGCTGCGTATCATGGAGACTAAGTACGGCCAGGATGACACCGTTTTGCTCACGAGTCTTGACGGGCTTGCCAGGGCCTATCGAGGGCAGTCGGCGTATAACTCAGCGGAGTTGTGCAAACAACGGGCGGCACATATCCGTAAGTAGCCCGGGGCGTTCGGGGGATCATGCATTCAGGCAGGTTCTACGTAGAATTCAGGATTTGTCCGGATGCCAATTCGGTAAAGTTGAAGAATATGAACGAGATCACACTTATCGCGACAGCCACATTCGGCCTTGAAAAGGTCGTCAAAAATGAGGTGTTAACCCTTGGATTCGAGAACAGCAAAGTGTCCGAGGGGAAAGTTGAATTTGAGGCGAGGCTCGGGGATATCCCCGGAGCGAATCTCTGGCTCAGGTCCGCGGATCGGGTGCTGCTCAAGATAGGGGAATTCGAGGCGTTCACCTTTGACGAGCTTTTCGAAAAGACAAAGGCGCTGCCGTGGGAAAAGCTCATCACGGAAGACGGCAAATTCGATGTGAACGGCAAGGCGGTGAAGTCCACACTGGGCAGTATCCGCGCGTGCCAGTCCATCGTGAAAAAGGCCGTGGTTGAAAGGCTGAAAGAGAAATACAACAGGGAATGGTTCGAGGAAACCGGGCCGGAATTCACCATACAGATATCCATGCTTAAGGATGTCGCCACTCTCACCATCGATACCTCCGGGGCCGGGCTGCATAAACGCGGGTATCGGGAGGCGGGTGGGGAAGCCCCGCTGAAGGAAACGCTTGCCGCCGCGCTCGTCCTGCTCAGCTTCTGGAACGCCGACAGGATTCTGATCGATCCGATGTGCGGGTCGGGCACTATACTGATCGAAGCCGCGATGATCGCGAGGAACATAGCGCCGGGGTTGAATCGGTCGTTCGCCTCCGAAAAATGGCCTGCCATCGATGAGGAATGCTGGAGCGAGGCCAGGCTTGCCGCGCGTGACGCCGTCATCCCAGAGCACAAGCTGCAGATATTCGGCTACGATATCGATGAAAAGAGCATCGCGGCTTGCAAGATCAACGCCGCGAACGCCGGCGTCGGCGACGACATTCATTTCGAACGCAAAGATATCAAGGATTTGTGGATCGACAAGCAGTACGGGATCGTTATCTCGAACCCTCCCTACGGCGTAAGGATGTCCGAGTTCAAGGA
>CAILMU010000236.1 GCA_903835325.1 uncultured Microcaldota archaeon
CGAAAGACGGAAACGAGATGCTCCGGAAGACGGCTGGGATCGAGGAAGAGGAAAAACCAAAGGGCGGGCTCCCAATGGCGAAAATGCGAATCGCGTCATTCCTCCCTAATCTGGCCGAGGAGGCAGAAGAATCCGATGAGGAGTTCCTGGCCGAAGTTTCAGGAGAGGATAGGAAAAAAACCCCAGGAACCCGATGACGATATGGCTGTCCGGGCCCGAGCATTTCAATAGATTTAAATAATAGGCCGGAGCAATTTCTACAAAATTCTTTTTCACGAGAGGTGATTATTTGGCAAATGAAAATTCGGTCACAATGAGCAAGGACATGCTTTACGGCATTGTCATAGCGGTCCTGGCAGGGCTGCTCGTCCTATCCATATTCACTGCCGGTTTCGGCATAGTGAAACCGGTCGCGACGAACAATCCGCCAAGCGGAAACAGCACGGTGGTCACGCCTCCGGCGAACAACACTGGGAACCCGCCGTCTAATGGAACCACGGCTCCGGCGACGATCCCGACCCTGGCAGTCAAACCCGGGAGCATAGCGCCCCTGGGCCAGGCCAGCGCTCCCGTATCCGTCGTTGTCGTCTCTGACTTCCAGTGCCCGTATTGCGCGAGGCTCTTCTCAGATGCGGAATCATCGATAAGGACGAACTATGTCCAGAGCGGAAAGGTGAAAGTCTACTTCAGGTACTACCCGCTGAGCTTCCACCAGTTCGCGGTGCAGGCGGCAGTCGCAGCCGCATGCGCGAACGACCAGGGCAAATTCTGGGAGATGCATGATACATTGTTCCAGAACCAGGATACCTGGAGCGCAGCCACCAGCGTCGACTCGATATTCCAGTCGTACGCTGCCGCCATAGGGCTCAACAACGCCACATTCAGCGCCTGCTATAATGCCAAGACACACACGGCAGAGATAAACGCCGATGAGGCGGAAGCGCAGAACTACGGCGTCCGGGGCACTCCGGCTTCGTTCATCATAATCCCGAAGTCGAAGATCAGCCAGTCTGTCCTGCAGGCGGCGGTAGATGGCCAGAATGCGGTATACGGCGCAGGTTCGCTCTCGATATTCCAGGATTCGAGCTCATACTCGGTCCTGATACCGGGCGCATTCCCGTACGCTGCGTTCGATGGCATATTAAGCAAGGTCAGCTACTGAGAAGTGGCTGGTTTTTCATTTTTTTCATTTTTGATTTTATTTAATGCTCAGGCTATCTTTTTTCCAATCCAACTATCCTTCTCATCCATTGGCATCGAAACTCGCTAGCACGGTGTATCTCGGTCCCTGGGGCCCGAGTTCGCTCTTCATAAGATGGAATTGCGTGACCGTGAACCGTCCGAACCCTTCTTTTTCGTGCTTCTTGAGGAAATTCTTCAAATCCGCTTTCCGTTTCACCCTGGCGATGGTGAGATGCGCAGAGAACTTTTCGTCCCCTCCAAAGCCTTTCAACCTGCCAGCGACCTCTTTCGCCAGCGTTTCGAGCGCGTTGCCGCTCTCGATGCCGGTCCATACCACTTTGATGTAATCAGCGCTCGGGAATGCCCCGAGGCCTAGAAGCTCGCAATCGAATCTCTCGAAACTAATCGATTTGAGCTTCTTCTCGATCTCGTCCGCCCTGTCGCTCTCTCCGATGAACCTGAGCGTGATATGCATGTTGTCCGCCCCGACAGGGACAACGCCTTCCTGCTCTATGGCATCGCTCAGGATGCCGAGCCTCATCTTCATCTCCTCAGGTACAGGGACAGCCACGAAAAGTCTCATGCTTAAAAATGCCTGTTGCGGATTTTAACTTTATGGGAAAGACTGTGCGCAGGATATCAGGTCAAAAACCAGGTGACCCTGCCCATGAGATATACGGCATCTCGAGCGATATCCTCAGCATGACCTATACCGGGGGCGCCCTGAAGGTCAAGGAAGCATCCACGGTAAGCGGTTTCGGCATACGCGTGCTCGAGAAAGGCCGCCTGGGGTTCTCCTACTGCCAGAAAGAGGACGATATATCAGAAGCGATCACGCGCGCGAAAACCCTGTCCAAAGCCTCGCCGAAAATCGATTTCTCGTTCCCCGCAAGATCCAGCTACAAGAAACTCGATATATCCGACCGTTCGATCGATCCCGATGACATCGAAGGATACAAAGGGATGATCGACCAGATACGCGATGCGGCCGCCTCTTTCAAGGGCGAACCGCGCGTCATCGTGAATGTCTCACGATCCAGGATATCCCTCGAGAATTCCGCTGGTTTCACGGGCGCATACGGACGCACGAACATCACCGCCTATTCAGAGGCCATGGATGGCGATGGCTACGGCTATGATTACATCAGCGCGACAAAACCACCGAAAATCTCAGAGCTCGTTTCCATCGGACACACCGCCGCGCAGATGGCAAAAGACATGAAGGGGGCGAAGAAACCCGAACCCGGGGCCTACCTCGTCGTGATGGAGCTCGACACGCTGTCCAGCCTTCTCGACACGCTTATGCCTTCGCTCTCCGGGGACTGGAAACGCAGGAAGATGACGAAACTTGTCCAGGGGGAAAAAACCTTCTCCGACAAATTCACGCTCTCTGAAGACGGCCTGGCCCCGGGAACAGATGCGAGGCCCTTCGATGACGAAGGGATTGTATCAGAACGCAGGGGGCTGATAGGCAAAGGCTGTGTCCGCTCATTCCTCTACGACAGGGAGACCGCCGCGCTCTCGAAAACCGATGGATGCGGGAGCTGCTCCCGCGATTCGTTCGATTCCGTTCCCTATATCTCGCCATCGAATCTCGTCATCGATCCCGGGGATGTGAGGGATTTTGCGGAACTGGGGCGGCATATCGAGGTGCATAGCGCGCACGGCGCGCACACGGCGAACCCGACAAGCGGGGATATCGGCCTGGAGGTCACTGTCGCTTTCCTGGTTGAACATGGTGAAAAAAAACCCGTCCGTAATTTCATGCTGAGCGGCAATGTCTTCGATCTGTTCAGGGATATCGAGGCGATAGAATCGAAGCAGCAGGTGCACGGGGACCTCATATCTCCCAGGATAGCCTTCAAGGCTATCAAGGTCGTATCGTGAAATCGGTGTCCTGTCCATCAAACCCCAAAACCGATAACCGGAATCAATTTATATGCGGGCGTGCAATTATCACCCTGCCAATACTCGGTGATGCTCTCAGATGAAGGAATTCAAATCTACCGCTGAAATCCCCGTGCCGGAGAAGCTCATAGACCAGATAATAGGCCAGGACAAGGCGGTCGAGATAATCAAGAAGGCAGCACGCCAGAAGAGGAACGTCCTGCTCATAGGTTCGCCTGGGACCGGGAAAAGCATGATGGCCCAGGCAATGGCTGAACTCATGCAGAGCGAAGAGCTCCAGGACGTGCTGGTGTACCCGAACCCCAACAACGAGAACCAGCCCCTTGTCCGAGTGGTGCGCACATATCCGGATATCGCTTATCTCAAGGAGAAGCGGCTCCTGAACCTCTACAACCCGTCGGAGATGGAGATAATCCGGAAGACATTGAAAGCCGAACTGCCGAAGAGGCTGAGGACAGGCCTCGGGCGGAAGCTTTCGATACAGAAGATGGACAAAGAGGAGAAGGGCATCCCGATATCCTTGATTCTGCTGCCGATCGGCCTTGTGCTGATTTACATATCTTTTTTCGCGCCAATACCGGACAACACTAAATGGCTCGCCCTGGCGACATTGCTGGGCCTCGGCTTCATCTTCGTCCTGTCTAATGCGACATCCGGTCTCGGCAAAAGGCTCATGCCTCGCGAGGAATCGAACCCTAAACTGATAATCGACAACTCGGAACGGATGACTGCTCCTTTCATAGACGCGACAGGTTCGCGCGCAGGCGCGCTTCTTGGCGATATCAAGCACGATCCGCTTCAAAGCGGCGGCCTTGGCACCCCTGCCCATCTCCGTGTGGAAGCAGGAGCAATACATCAGGCGAACCGAGGCGTGCTGTTCATAGACGAGATAGCTTCATTGAAGCTGAACTGGCAGCAGGAGATACTCACTGCCATGCAGGAGAAGAAGTATCCGATAACAGGCCAGAGCGAGATGAGTTCAGGCGCTCTTGTGAAGACGCAACCCGTCCCGACCGATTTCGTGCTTGTGGCTGCCGGCAACCTGCCGGACATGCAGCACATCCATCCTGCCTTGCGTTCACGCATCCGCGGAGCAGGCTATGAGATATACGTCGAGGATTTCATGGAGGACACCCCGGAGAACGAGGACAAGCTCGTGCGCTTCGTGGCGCAAGAGATCAAGCGCGACGGCAAGATACCTCACTTCGACCGCAGCGCTGTCCTTGAGATAATCGAAGAGGCCCGGCGCATGGCCGGCCGGCGCAAGAAATTCGTGCTGAATCTCCGCGAGCTCGGCGGTCTGATACGCGCTGCAGGCGATGTCGCGCGCGAGAATAAATCACAGATAGTCACTTCCAAAGATGTTGAAGATGCCCGGAAAGTCTTCAAATCCATCGAGGCCCAGTTAGGCGCCAAGATGATAGAGATGAAGAAGGAATACCAGACCATAATCGTGACCGGCGCTGAGATAGGGCGTGTGAACGGCCTTGCTGTATTGGGCGATTCTCGGGCAGGGCTGGTTCTGCCGATTGTCGCGCAGGCGACGCCTTCAGCGTCCAGAAGCGAAGGCCATGTCATCGCGACAGGGAAGCTAGGGACGATAGCCAAAGAGGCAGTGGATAACGTTTCTGCTATTTTCAAGAAATACATCGGCACTGATATCTCCAAGACCGATCTCCATATCCAGTTCCTCCAGACCTATGAAGGGGTCGAAGGGGACAGCGCTTCGATATCGACAGCGGTCGCGGTGATTTCGACCCTTGCCAACATCCCGGTCTATCAGAGCGTGGCGATGACTGGTTCGCTCGATGTGCGGGGGAAAGTGCTTCCTGTAGGGGGCATCTCCGGCAAGATAGAAGCCGCTATTGATGCCGGGTTGAGCAGGGTAATGATTCCCCGGGCGAACGAGCAGGATATCTATATCGACAAGGAGCAGCTGAAGAAGATACAGGTCATCCCTGTGAACGATATCGTGGATGTTCTGACGGTAGCCCTTGAGGAAGGGAGGCCGAAGAAGGACCTTCTCAGGAAGATGCGGAGCCAGAACGGAGAGGCTGGATGAAAAGGGCTGATAGATCATGGGGATAATCGACCTTGTGAAAAAAGATATCGTCAGCCTCAATCAAAGAGTCGAAGATTGTTTGGGGCATTGGAACAAAGAGGTATCTGTTCCACAGACTTTATTTCTGATAATAGTGACGGCATTGATCATCTCATCTAATAGCATCGTCACTAGCTACAATGGCGACCTTGAACTCATTTCCATGGCCATAAAACTGGCTCCTCAGACAATCATCGATACATTTCAGACCTGGGGGGTTGTCGGGACTATTGTCTGGTATATCCCGGCATTCTTGATTTGGGTGCTGGGAAAATTGTCGAAAGGAAAGAAGAAGCAAATGACTGCCAGCCGGATTTTTTACTCCTATTCGATCCTGCTATCTTTCACTTTTTTCATGTCAACGGTCCTTTCCATTTTATCATCCCCAATTGTCCATATCCAAGGGGCAGCACATCTTTTTCTATTGCTTCTAAGTTTCCTTTTCTTGGTTATATTCGCTTACTTGGAAATAATTATCCTGAAGGTATTGCTCGGTCCATCCATCTCCGGGATAGTGATAGGATGGTTCGGTGCCGGGGCTATCGGATTCATATTAATAGTCGTAATTATCATTTTGGGCAACCTATCCCAGAACAACCTCGAGCACACCCAGAATGAGGTCTCTTTTAATGTCTCAGTCATCAATCAAAGCGAAGGCTCCTTCACAATCGATTATAATGAGACGACTTATTCCTGGAACAAGGTTTCCGGAAGATATTGTGTCATTTCCTTTCCGAAAGGCTGGCAAACCGCGCCTGAAGACGAATATCAGAAAAATTATAATCGGACTTACGGAGGTTCATTCTTCCCCAATCGTCTCTTTTTCAATAAATCCCAATGGAACAGCTCATCGCCGGAATTCGTATTCATCAATCATATTCCGCCTGAAGAAGGAGGGAATAGACTGTTCAATTGGCAAGAAAGTTCTTACGAATCGGTATTGAACGGGATATCAGTCACAAGCGACTATGGTTTCATTGTCACTAACGCCACTCTAAGCAAGAACCTGGAGATCGGTGCAGAAACGCTCGATATCTATGAGGTCGATGAAAATCAGATGCAGATAAAGCACAAGGTTTCGATAGGTTTCGTTGATTTTGTTCAAATGGAATTCGATTACCAATCTCCGTATGGTAAAGATAGCGATTTTTATTATATCCTGGATAGTATTCGTTGTGGAAATAGCTGAACGGAGGGGGGCTATGTCTACGTTTAGAAGTTTGCTAAGAGAAGATAAATGTATTGATAGCATAGGAAAAAAGGCCAACGTATTCGAACGATTCGAGCCTACTCCAGAATGCCATACAAATCATCCTTTATCGAAAATCAGGCATTGGGCTGCGAAATCAATGCTCGAAGTTCAATTGGCCTCTGCTATCCTTATCGGGGCTGAAATCTCGGCGTGTAGTTCTCAGAGCCAAAGTTCCGGGCCTCAGCAGGATCAAGGCATCTTGACGACATTTGGCCAAACAGATAGCAACGGGGTGATAAGCCTTCAAGCCGGAAGCAATACATTTACAATGAATTTCGTCGATTCCAATGATTATAGTCCCGCACCAGGGATCCTCGTCTTGCTCGACTCGTTAGGGGATCAAGGTTTTTTCCGCGCATACGATCCATCGAGTTCGTACATCGCAACAATGGGAGGGGTCCATGCAGACGGGAGCGAAATGAAGACGACCGGTAAGGCTTATCAGGGATTAAACGCATCAGGCATCGGATCCAATATCATGATAGATAAAACCGATAGCGTCTGCAATGCATACAATATATGGAATGAACTTTATTCCAACAATGCATTGCAACGGACATTTCCAGAGCAAATTATTGATGATCCAGAATGGCGGAAAGAACATCTAGAAGCCAATCCAACCACTGTCAAGTTATCTGATTTGGATAACAGCATTGTGAATGCTGCAATAGCAGCCGTTGGGGATAACATTTCTGATCGAGTGATAAAAGGCGTTCTATCCTTCGTAATAGGAGCAAAAAATGCGAATAAAGCGTTAGGGGTAATCGGTCCATTTGCAATGATCTCTGAGGTATGCACGATTCTTGATATGAAAAGCTGGGCGATGTATTACCGGGGATTGTGTTATGGCGACGATGATTTGTTTACGATTTATAGGGTAAAAAGCTTCCTATCGGTCATCGGAGATATCGGGATTACTCTGCCAGAGAATGTGCGTCTTTCGATTATTGATACTCCTCAGATCATAGTGCTACCGAACGTCGTAAAAAACCCAGATTGGCAGATCTCGGCAGGAA
>CAILMU010000237.1 GCA_903835325.1 uncultured Microcaldota archaeon
CTCGCCCGATACAATGAATTGAACGCGGAGAACTGCAGGCCATAATCGTTGAATTCGATTGAGGTATCATGCGAGAAAACAGCCAGATTTTCCGCATGGACGTTTTCCTTATCTCCTACGTTCCGTATCAGCATCTCGAAGGTGCTTTTCGTCGGTTCAAAAGAATATACCCGCCCCTCTCTTCCGACAATCCTGGATGCGAGCAAACTGAAATATCCGAAATGCGCGCCTATATCGAAAAAGACCGTTTTCGGTTTCAGATATTTCAACAAAATCGTCGTGAGCCCTTCTTCGAAGAAACCATACTGGAAGATGAATCCGGATACGCTATCCGGGAAGGCCAGTTCCATCGTATCGCCCCAAAAGGTCCTGGCCTTTGCCCGGATCGGGATTCCGAGCGATATAGCAGCCATTTGCATGGCCTTGGAATGCGCCATCCTAACAGGCAGCCGCATGAACCTCTCTACTCTAGTCCCTTTAGGTCGGCCTGCGATACGTTTTAGTTCATCCAAATAATCTTCATCCATCTTATTCCCCCGCTTCACTTTCACAGCTTATGATTTGTAATGATGATAATCCATGTTTTTAATACATCGGGAAAAGCTCTGGCTCGTGGGGTTGATTTGGATCTTTTTCAGGTTATGATCGGTTTATCCTGAACCAATCAGAGCCCAGATAAACGGCTCGTTCTAAATTAATCTTATAAATGCTTAGGATTAGATTACATCTTATGACTTCTCAAAGAATAGTCGTAGCTGGCGCAGGCGGATTCATAGGGTCCCATATGGTTCGATTCCTTAAAAGCAAAGGATACTGGGTCCGCGGTGTTGATATCAAATACCCCGAGTTCAGCCCGAGAGACGAAGCAGACGAATTCATGCTTCTGGACCTGAGGGATGAGAAAAACTGCCTGAAAGCGACCGAAGGCAGTATCGACAGGATCTATCAATTTGCCGCCAATATGGGCGGCATAGGATTCATCACGAGCGTCAAAGCCGACGTAATGAGGGACAATGTCCTCATAAACGTCAATATGGCCGAGGCTGCGAGGAGGAACGATGTGGGACGCATCTTATATACGTCTTCAGCCTGCATTTATCCGACCGAGAAGCAAGTGACCCCCCAAGTCGTTCCACTTAAGGAGAGTGATGCATATCCTGCCGATCCGGATAATGAATATGGATGGGAGAAGATTTTTTCCGAGCGTGTGTACGCAGCTTACAATGTAGACTACGGTCTGGATGTTAGAGTATCCAGATATCATAACATCTTCGGCGAAAAAGGAACGTATTACGGTGGAAGGGAAAAGGCCCCCGCCGCCATATGCAGGAAAGTCGCAATTGCGGCTCTTCGAGGAGACAAGAAGATAACTGTTTGGGGCGATGGAGAGCAAACCCGTTCGTTCTGCCATGTCGCAGACTGCGTGGAAGCAACCTACAGGCTCATGGAATCGAATCATAAGGAGCCATTGAATATCGGGTCGGACGAGATGGTTTCAATCAACCAATTAGTCGATATTGTGTCATCAATCGAAGGCATAAAATTGACTAAGATACATCAGAAGAACCAGCCCCAGGGGGTACGTGGCAGAAACGCGGATTTGACCCTTATGAAATCGGTACTGGGTTGGAAGAACCAGCTCACCCTTGAGGATGGGCTTAGAAGGACATACCCTTGGATAAAGAGCCAAGTCAAATCCGATGGGGTCACCTCTTTTAAGGATTGACGTGTTTTCAATCGTATGCAGGTGCGATTTTGAGGGTGCTTCTTAATTTCGGCGCGCGTGCAACCCATCATTCCCAATATGATGAGTTGATCTGCTGCCCTCCGAAGGATGTCGAATACCTCGTTCATGGCTTCGACACGAAGAAAGCCCCGGCTTTGGATTCGGCCTACCAGTTCGTAAAGGGTGTCGCTGGCCCGTGGTTGCGCCCTCTTCTGCGCAAGACGGTCCTCGCCACAGCCCCTAAAGCCGATCTGGTGTTTTTCTGCGACAACATCGCTAATTCCCAGACGCCTTTTGTCGTGGAATTCGAACACGCCTGGTCTTTTCTGCCATATGTAGATAAACTATCCGAAAAGCTGTTCGATGACAA
>CAILMU010000238.1 GCA_903835325.1 uncultured Microcaldota archaeon
AGTCTTTTTTTATCCACGAATGAACACGAAGAAACACCAAGAAAAGATAACGACTAACCCCCAGGACCCCGTGGGTCGCAACAAAGCATGAAATCCCCCAACCCGTCACCCCGGCATGACGAAGGAGGGATTTCATGGGAACTACTTCGTGAACCTTCGTGTGACTTACATAGAAAATAACGTTAAGCAGCGTTCTCAAGCCGTTCCAAAATTACCTTAAAACCTAAAGTTTTTAGGCGCTTAACATGATGATGCTCGACATGGATTGCATTTATCTTGGCCAGATAATCTGCGCCCAGTTCCTGATAGGGTTTTTGGTGCTTGATCATATTGTAGACGACCACAATTATGCTATGGGCCACGGCAACTACGGCTTTCTTCTTTCCTCTGCGGGCAGCTAAGCGATGATATTGGGAAGAGAGATAGGTGTCCTTGCTTTTGGATGCACCCCAAGCGCTTTCCAGAAGTGTTCTTCTGAGCCATCGGTTTCCTTTGCGGATTCTGCCACTTTTATGCTTTCCGGCACTTTCGTTATTGCCGGGGCACAAACCCGCCCAGGAGGCCAAGTGAGCATCGGTAGGAAAGCGTCCCATATCCAGTCCTATCTCAGAGATAATCACCTCAGCGGCTTTACGTTCAACTCCGGGAATAGTGGAAAGCAGTTCAATCGTCTTGGCGAAAGGGACTGTCCGGTTGACTACCTCCTCGCTGATCTTGGCAATCATCTCATCGAGAAAGTCAAGATGGCTCAGGATCTGTTCGAGCATAAACCGGTGATGATCCCGAAAGCGACCTTCCAGGGCCTGCCTGAGCTCTGGCAGCTTGTTCCTCAATCTTCCACGAGCCAGACTGGCCAATACCTCGGGATCCGCGCTGCCCTCAAGCAATGCTTGCATCATTGCCCGGCCAGAGGCGCCCATCACATCGGTTGCAACCGAGGCGAGCTTTATATTGGAAGACTCCAGGAGTTTATGGAGCCGGTTCACCTCGCGAACTCTCTCGTCGGTCAGAGACTTGCGATATCGGGTCAAATCACGAAGGTCCCTTATCGGCTCGGGGGGGATAAAGCTACCCCTCAAAAGCCCATGGGCCAAAAGGTCAGCAATCCATTCACTATCTCTGACATCCGTCTTACGCCCGGGCACTGCCTTCATATGGGCTGCATTGACCAAAAAAACGGTAAAAGTATCCTCAAGAATATTATAGACTGGCTTCCAGTAGACCCCCGTACTCTCCATCGCCACATGAGTCACCCGGTGGGCGAGCAGCCAGTCGTGCAACACCAACAAGTCAGCGCTCATAGAAGAAAACGTCCTCACCTCAGCAAGAGGTGGTTTCCCTTCTTCCTGGATCCGAAGACAGGCTACCACCGAACGTTTATGAACGTCCAAACCGCAACACCTGGGATAAACTACTTGCATAGCTGCCTCCTCTCGGAAAATATCTCCACGGGACATTCTCTATACAAAGAGTTTACATGGCGTGCTCAAAGGCAACAGTTCGGGGTGCCTGGAGAACGTCCGGGTCCAATTTATAACGGGCTTTATGGCACCAAACGCAAAGCCGACCTCCTACCATGGAGATTCAATAGTCCGCGAAACTATAACCCATTTTCATGGTTCACGGGTGCCGCCCCGGAATGATAATTTATATGAAAATGACCGTTCTTGAGAGGTATCGAAGCCTGTCCTGAGCTTGTCGAAGGGGGCGAACCCTCCGTTCATGCTTCGATACCTCAGCACG
>CAILMU010000239.1 GCA_903835325.1 uncultured Microcaldota archaeon
CAACCAGACGCTTCATCCTGTATGCCGCCGTCTCCTTGGAGATGCGCAATCTCCTCCCCAGAGCCTTGAACGAGAGGTCGCTCTCACGGTCGAGCTCGTAGAGCATGCGCTTATCGAGGCTATCCAGGGCATCTATGCTATATTTAGTGAACATTGTTTATAATAATGAAAAAAAAGATATAAAAATCTTCACTTTATGAAAAAATATCATAGAAATTATAATATACTACTTTTACAATTATTTATAACATGATTCACGGTGTCCGTCTTGGATATATGCAAGCACGCATCGTACGTGGCGAGCGCCCGGCGGACCTTTTCCGGCAGATCGATTGGGCAAGCGAAAGGCTGCTGACATATCCCGAGATACTGCAGGCGCGCGTTCGCGCGATTGGAGGGATAGAAAAGCAGCTGGAAGGGCATACCGGAATTGATGGGCTTCATATGCCGCCCTTCCGGGAACTCGCAGGTCAGAAGCCGGGCATCTGGGCAATCTGGTCGGAACGCTTCACTGGCAACAGCCATATGGTCCGCGCGACCGACGCGCGGGGTAGCGATACCATGTTCTTTTTCCATGGCAACCCCTTCCCGGATATTGATAGAATGATCGCTGCCCTGGAAGGGTCTCTATCTGATGGCGGTTTCCGATATTCGGACGAGGCGTTGGCGAAAATACGCGTAAGCACGCCGGAAAGCTCCCAGATGCCGTATTCGCGATACCAGAAGCTGCGCGGCGGGAAATATTTGATAGCGGAATTTCAAGAACATCCAGCGTTCAAGATGGCAGCCGGCGACAATAGATTGCACGGAAAGTATGCTGCCTGTTTTACGTTTCTCGATAACTTATTCGGATTCTACTGCCATGGCATGCAATCAGGCTGGCTCCCGGGCAATATGGAACCTGGTTTCGGACGTTTGATCGCGGCAGGATGGAAAGGGGATGCGTTCTATCCGCCGAACAACAGCACGCTAGGCCATGCGGCCCTGGCAGTGCCGCAAACACTCGATAAACTCTGAATGCGATCTTCAATCCCCTTCGCTTGCCCTTTTCGTCTCTGAAGCCGGAACACCGTATTCCGTGGCCTCTACCGAATCCGGGATGTTCCCCCGTTTATATCTCCACAAAGGCGCAGTATCCAGGCGGTAGAAGAATTTCCAGCTTGAATATGTGGGGGCATAATCGATCCGGGTGCAACCCCTGCTTTTAGCAAGCGCAATCCCTTCTTTCACCGCCACCTTCAGCGTATCGCCGTATCTCTCATCCACCCCCCAGACGCAGACGGACATCGTGCGGTTGTAGAAGAAATACTGGATTATCATGACCGGCCTGTCATCTTTCAGTATCGACCAATATTCAGTGCGCTTATCACGGTCAAGGATATCATAGCACGCCCGGTCTTCAGATAGGAAGTCTGATTTCTCCTTGAACATGAGTATGCTCAGATCCGCCAGCTCTTTGAGGTTCCCTTGTTTCACGAACCGGTAGTCCCCGAACTGCTTGATGGCTCTCATGAAATTCTTCTTATGCTTCTTAGAGAACCGCTCGATGTATTGATCGATGTCGTCAACCCTCGTGAGATCGATGAAGAACTGGGGGCACGCGCTTTCGATGCAGCCATCGAACTTGTCCACCAGGAAATCGAAATAGATGTTGTCCGGGATCTCTTTTGTGGACTTCATGAACTCCGGGTCGAATGTGATGTAGTTCCTCTCGTTGGTAGTCCCGCCGATTATCGTATAGAAGCAGTTCTCGGGCTCGTATTGCAAAGGGAAGAAATTTTTCCCGTCGTAGAGGATAAGAGGTTTATAGTCGTATGCTTTGCATAGGGCTACCCTGATATCCCAGTCATCGGTCCAGACCTGTTTGTCGGGGACAAAACCATCCCATATAGGTTTGGCTTCCTCAAGAGAGAGTTCACGCATCATATTTTTCACACTGATGTCTTCAGTTGGGTTTTTTATGGTAGGCCAATATTATAAAGTGGTGTTTTATGGTTAAAACAAGTTAGACAATTGGGGGGTCCGGCCCTTTTTCAGAAGACAAGTCATCCGGCCGGGTTGAGCAGCATCCTTCCTTTCCATTTTCTGCCACCCATTATCCCTTCGTCGTCCGGCACCTGCTTCCTGTCCGGCCGATGCGCAGATAGAAGCTCCGCCAGTTTTATCGGTATCTTATCCGCACTAGCGATATCGTTTTCTATCCTTTTCAGGCCAAGGAGCGCGAGAAACCCGGAAATCAACGATTCGGAAAGAGAGCGCTCCCTTGCCTTCTTCTGCGGCTGAATCGAGAGCTTCTGGATTGCGGAATTAGGGGCTTCGGCAAGCTCCCACGCCTCCTGCCCCTCTTCAATGCACCGGTTGCATAATCTTCTCCCGTTCCAGATATGCACGCGCGCTCCGAGATCATTCCCGCACCGCTGGCAGGTCTCCGGATACGATTTGACCCGCAACCGCCCTTTCGAAGATTCGCGGCTGTCCGCATCACGCTTGTTCTGCTGCGCGGCATATTCGTAGAAATCGATAGGCGCAAAAGACCCTGACTCGGTCTGCTGGTCACCCTGAAAATCAGAATAGCTAGACATGCTTCCCCCTCCCCCATGATAATAAGCGGGTTTGGGTTCTTATTGAGGTCGGAAAGAACGGGGGGCGGCGATATCCGAAGAATAGGATAAAAAGAAATAATTGCTCCTGCCGGATGCAAAGAGGTTATCTGAGAGCTCCCCCATTTGAAAGCCAAACCTGGCCTTCCACTGAGGGCGGTTCTGGGGTAAGAGATATTTATACTCTGGCCTGAGGGAGGTTAGACGAGTACCTAAGCCCAAATAATAAAACCACGATAGGAGCAGCACTTCTCCTAATAGGGCGGGTATAGTTGCTAAAACAAACTGTAACTAAGCGTACTTACCCTGCTGCTTGCACTTGGACACTGAACTTTAATGAAAATGATTACTTCGCAGTTATTTGTTCTTAAATACTAAAACGTGGCTATGATCGCCTTCCGTCGAGCAATAA
>CAILMU010000240.1 GCA_903835325.1 uncultured Microcaldota archaeon
GTATCTTCTTGCCCTCTTCCAGGTCCCGCTCCTCCATGAATGGCAGTCTTGCCCCGCTCGAGTAGCTGCCCATCCCGCCAGTGTTACCACAGATGGCTACACGACCGTTTCTCCTTACCAAAACGAATCCGGTCGAAACATTTACGCACCCAACATAGCCGTTGTACCTAATTTTCCGTATGTGTTTTTTTCTTATCGAGGTCTTTGTTCTATTTTTCATCTCGATAGAATAAACCGGATTCGCCTTATATGTTCTATGATTGAGAGGATTTTTCATCGTGGTGCGTTTATCTGTCACGATGATGCCGTTGCACCCGATCTTGGCCAGCACTTCTTGGATATCATCTATCAGTCGTTTTGACGCGCTATGAAATCGTTGTTTCCCCATATGGATATCGCCGTCGCCCATGCAGAAATATTTCAGGAATTCCCGGATGGTTCTTTCATCAGAATTCTTGATATAATCCGGCACAAACTTATGATAGCAATCCCCGAAAGGTAAAAGGAATCGTGCTAATTGAGCTGAATTTGTTCTAAATTTGCCATTGTTATTTTCATAAATGAACTCGAATGGGAATTCTTTGAGCACTTTTTCCATCGCTTTTAAATGCCTAGATTTTTTTGTTTGGCAAATATATACTCTCCCTCTGCCTTGGCGGTCAACTTGGGAATATCCTTCAGAAAGAAATAATGCCAAAAACCGGACCCATTTTATGAACGTAATCTTCTTTCTCCTGAAATTGAAATGTTTCTTAAGCTGTGGAATCGAGTAGTTTTTGTGGGCCACGCCATCCCATTTAGCGCTCTGGAGAATAAAATGTTCTCCTTTGTATTCTTGCGCTTCTAAAACAAAAACCTTTTTCCTGCCTTTTCTTTGTTGCAGAAGCATTCTATGATTGGGAGTTACAATAAGATCTACGTCTCTATTTTTGAAATTAATCATTTGGCCGGCATATTTCATCCAATATATTTTCTTTGGTTTTTGGAACTGGAATTTTTTCAAATATTTATCATACACCATGACTTTATCGCTGGATTTCAATTTATCAAAGGTTTTCCATCCGTCATCCGTTAGTACCTCTGTGTCTGAAGAGTAGCAATTCGGCCCGCGGTCGTTTTCCCACGCCCTTTTATGGTCCTGCACAGGGGGCATGGCGCAAATAGAGGAACCGTCCGAGAAGCATTGCAGGGTGAATTCCTCGCCGACAAGCTTCTCCTCTATCAGGACGCTCCCGTCCTTTTTGATGAGGGAATCGGCATATGCTATCTTCTCGCTGATATCAGTGAAATGGTCTCCGCTCACCTTGACGCCTTTGCCTCCGGTGAGGCCGAGAGGCTTGATGGCGACCATGCCGTAGTCTTTTATCACGCGCTCAGCGTCTTCCTTTGTCTTCACGACTTCGTGCTTGGGGGAGCCGGGGACCTTGTGGCGCTCGAGCAGGAAGCGCATGAAGGATTTGTCCCATTCTATCCTGGATGCGGCTTTCGTCGGAGATGCGACAGCCGTGCCGGCAGCCTCCAGTGCGTCGCTCACCCCCGCTTCAAGGGTGGCATCAGGGCTCGCGAAACCAAGGTCGAACGATCTGCCGGAAATAGCCTTGGAAACCGCACCCGCATTCTCGATATCGCATATCCAGTGCTTCTTGGCAAGGTTAGCGATGGCAGGGTTCTTCTTCGACATCACGGCATAGAGCTCGGCATCCTCAGCAAGCCGTTCGGCTATGATATGCTCCCGCGCCCCGTTGCCGATAAGTAAGACCCGCATGGGTATCTCTAGGCGTGAAGAGATTAAAAAACGATAGTTGATCCGCTCTCTTTTCTATTTGCTCCCCAAGAGATCCGCGATGGAATCCATGAACGATTTCTTGAGAGGCTTCTTTATCGAGAACGTCCGGACTATCGGGTAGTGCCTGACGATCTCGAAATTGAATTCCGATGAATCGGAATTGTAGGCGTTGGTATCGGCGCTGCCATCATCGGGCGCATATGCCTTCGGTTTCGAGCGCTCGGGCTTCTTCCCTTGTTTCTTGGTGCCTCTGCGCTCGTCCGCTTTCACCGCAAGGCGCGCTTCCGGCGAGTCCGGGTCCTCTTTCTCATCCGTAGGATCCACCCAGGAATCGTCTTCCATGCTTGAGCTGCCTTTCATTCGAAACGCCTCCGGATGTAGCCTCCATGAAGAAGCAGGTTCAGGCCGTCCTCGGCCCTGGTGTGGACGATGTTGTTGGCTTTCGCGAATTCCTTGATGTCAATCGTTCCGCCATGCATCTTTATCCAGTTGAAAAGCGATTCCTTGAGAAGGTCGTCGCTCATGCCGTTCATTTTCGAGATGCGCTTCTCGAGCTCCTCGCGTTTCTGCTCGCATTCGAGAAGTATCCTCGTGTTCGCCTCGCTCGAGCGGACCAGGTCGTTGTATTTGGCGACCAGGTCGGTGTGCCTGGCCTGGAGTTCTGTGAACTGGGTCGACATCTCGGACGCGTCATGGTCTACGACTTTGGAAAGCTCTGTTATCACTTCATTCACTGAGGAATAGACGCAGCTCGGAGCGATGCTGTAGTATTCCTCTGATACCCGCAGGATGTTCAGGAAGGTCGGAAGCACCTCGATGAGGCGGCTTACCCGGCTGCGGTTCTCAGGGATGGAGAAGACGAGCTCTATCTCGTCAGGGCGGAACTCTATCTGATATTCCAGATACGGGTTGCCCCGGAGATCCTGGCCCTTTATCTTCTCTATCGAGAGCGTGTCGCTCATGAACGCTATCTTGCTGAAACCAAGGCCGCTGAAGAGGCCGGCTAATGGCTTCAGGCTGCCTTTTCGGCTGGCCGCTATCCTTATCCTTTCCTCATCCGGCATTTGAATCATCCAACACAACGTTGACGACGCCTTTCGTGGCTTTCCTCATCTTCACCAGCGAGAACACCTTGATGAGGTTCTTCTCATCGATACCGAGCTGGCGGAGGAACGATATTATAGACGGCCTGGAATAGCCGAACTTCTCCAATATGGCGACAAGCTTCTCGCCATCGAGCATACCGTCGCCCTTCTCGAACTCCCGTTTAAGCATGCTGAGCTGGCTCTCGTTCAGGCCGAATTCGTATAGCATCCTGACAAACTGCTCCCGTTCAATCTCAACGTCCATATCCCCACCATGTATCCTGAACAATAGCAATGGCTCTTCGCCGTCTATCTTATCCATCAAGAACGTCATGACTCTGGATTGCCTTGCCGAGAAAATCATGTTCACGGCGGCATCGCCTACACCGAAACGGGATATCTCCGAATCGATGAAGTTCGAATATCCGACGGATGCGCGCACATAGTCCCTGAACTCCTTGAGGACAAGGCGCAGGACGAATATCGTCCCGATGTTGCTGAATATCGTCTTATGGATGTCCGTCGGGTTCTGGGTCGCGACTATCAATGAGAAGTTGTACTTGCGGCCTTCGCGGACAATCGTGATGACATCGCTCCGTTCATCCTGGGCTATCTTCCAGGCTTCGTCCAGGACCACGAAGAGGCGCACGCGCTTGTCTTCCTCCTTCAGGCTTTCCGAACGCATTATCTCCTTGATATATTGCAGTATCGTGAGCCCTGCTAGGCTCCTCATCTCCTCTGTCGGGAGGTTGTGGAGGTCTATGCAGACAAGGCCGCTCCTGGTCAAGGTCTTGAGGTCGAAAGTCGAGGTGCCTGCGAAGAAATCCGTGCCTTCTGATGTGAAGCGCTTCAAGAGGCGCGCGGCTTTCTTGTCGCCCTTGTCTTCGAGGACTTCGACGACATCCAATAATGTCGGCTTGTTGCCCTTGCCTTCTTTCACCTTGCGGTCATAGACGGCTTCGAGCGCCTCTTCGATATGGTCCCTCTCGTTCGGATAGCTCTTGAGGTCGCAGAGTATGTCGAGCGAGGACACTATCTGCTTTATCCTGCTCCGTGAATTCGTGCCGACCAGGTCGAGTATGTTGAGGCGCTCCTCGCCGAGGTTGATGACCTTTCCCCCGGCCTGTTTCACCCAGCGGTCGTATTCCCCGACCCAGTCAAGGATGATGGCGTTCGTGTTCCAGATGAGGGAGGCCCGGGTGAGGAATGTCTTCACAGTGTAGGATTTGCCGGCGCCGGTTATACCCAAAATCGCGATATGAGGGTTGATGAGTTTGCTGGGGTCCCAGAAGACCGGCGTCCTGAGGAACCTTGTCTTGCCGATATAGACCCCGTCGCTGGGGGCTGAAAGAAGCAGGTCCTTCCTTGGCTCTGGAGGGTGCACTAGAATCATCTTGCGTGCGACTTCCTTGGAGAGCATGTACGATAGCTTCATGGGTAACTCCGCTTCATTTGTATATTATTAGCTACTCTTTGCAGGTATTTAAAGGTTGATGGTTGGCAGGACGACGGAAAGATAGGGGGAGATGAAGGAAAGATGGAAGGAAAATGAATGGAAAGAAAGAAGGGTCGGGAGCTGGGATATCACTCGTTTGCCGGTTGCATATTCAGGAGCTCCTCCAGGCGCGCCATCACCATATCATAGAACCCGTACGGGAAGGAACGGCACGCGTTCTGCTCCGGGCTTGTCGCATCCTTGGCAGGGCAGCGGTTGTTCACCAGGTTGTGCGGGTCGGCTATACCACGAAGGCGGTTGGGGGAGTTTGCCCATATCTCAGATGCGCTCGTATCCATGGCATTGCCATGTATGCTGTCCGGCCCATCGGCTCGTCCCGGGCACATATCCACACGTCCGTTGGCGCGGATAAGGCCGAAGCCGTTCGATGCCTGATTGCACGGGGCAGCGCCGACGTAGGATGCGATTCCTTCCGAGCGTATCTGCTCTATCGTCTGGATGCCCTTCCTGATGTTGAACAGGTATATCTGGGCATAGAGCTCGATGAGGCGCTCCTGGAACTGGTTCATGACAGATCTCTGGCGCCCGAGCTGCACAAGGCCCAGGCCGCTCACCATGGTAGGAGTCATTATCACAGGTGTCCCGCGCTCGATGAAGAAGCGGTAGATATCCAGCGATTCATCGATGTTCTCAGGTACTATCGGGGTATTCGCTGCGCATATCCGGTTTGTCATTCCATCCTTGTAGAAATCCGAAGCGAACAGGTTCTCAAGAGCTTTCACACGGATTTCATGATAGCCTCTGAGGCCGCGCGACTTCCCATCCACAACCCGCGAGACCAATGCCTGCTGGGTTTCCGGATCGAACGATTGGAATGAGAACAAGAGGGTGACGTTTCCGCATGCCGCGAGGCGGTCAACGAACTCCTTTGCCGAATTGATCCCCATGTGTCCTTGGTATTTTCTCGCAAGCGCATCGTTTCCCAGAAGCGCGCCCTTTGTGAAGATGCCGATTGTTATTCCGCGTTTCGCGTACTCCTCGATGATATCGAAAAGCTCCGGGTTCATCAGAAGCTCGCCCGGGCCGAGGAATTTCACGCTCTCGAAGCGATGATTTTCGCTGGCCGCGATCGCTGCCAGTTGGTCTATCACCCCGAACGTCTCTCTCATCGTCATAATCGGGTTCGGGCTCCCATCTGCATTTCGTTTGGCGTATACCGCATCCTGCTCGCTGAAGCACGAGGGGCATCGGTGGACGCAGAGGTCCGGGTGGTAGCTGGAAAGGAGGGAGTAATCGCTATCCGGGTCGTTGTGCTTGGCGACCAACTCATCTGGGACATGCTCCACATCGGCGGTGTAGCATCCGGGCGTCTCTGCCCTGACAGGCCAGCCTCTGGTGCTGTTCCTGAATCCCTCTGGGAGCGGCGCATGGCCCGGGAAACGGGCGGGGAATCTTTTCGCAAAAGCTTCCTTGTGTGCTAACTTGTGGTTTTGCATGATATGATATGGCTGTTTTTATATAATAAAGATTTTATCAAAAAATGAGCGAAAATGATAGGGATTTAAACTATTTCAATAAAAATGCAAAATTATGGTCGATATAAATAACATCAAGCTCGACAAGGCAGACAGGCTTATTCTGGCTGAGCTGGATAAGAACTGCCGTGTGCCTACATCGAGACTTGCCAAACTCGCCCGGAAATCGCGCCAGAGCATCGAGTATAGGATAAGACGGCTCGTAGAACAGGGCATCATCACAAGCTTCAACGCCTCGATAAACCCGCACAGGATGGGCTACAAAATCTACAAGATATATCTCCAGTTGCGCAACCTCCCTAAGGAGAAAGCGGCCCTTTACGCGTATCTCCGAACATCCGGCATCGTCTACTGGATGGGAGAGGCTGACGGTGCGTGGGACCTGATTTTCGGCGTCTTCGCGAAATCCGATTACGAATTCTACGCGCTCAAGAACGAGATGGTATCGCAGTTCGGCCCGATAATCGTGAAGAACTATTACGATGTTCTAGTCGATGTGAAGCAGTACCCGAAGATGTACTTCACCAACGAAATCTCGAAACCGACCATGTTCGCAGGCGAGATAGTGGTGAACGAGCTCGATGCGCTCGACCATGCGATTCTGGGCGAGATGGTGAACAATGCGAGGATCCCCATAACCGAACTAGCGGCGAAAACCAAGTCGAATCCCGCGACGGTCGCGAACAGATTGAAGAGGCTGGAGAAATTAGGTATCATCATCCAATACCGCATCGGGGTGGACCTCAATAAGCTCGGGCTCGAGTACTACAAGGCTATTCTCCATCTCGACCGGTATACGAAAGAAGACGAGAAGAGGCTCCTGGAATACATGTCCGGCCTTCCATGCACGCAGTATTTCATCCGCAATATATGGGATATCGAACCTGAGCTGGTCGTTTCGGATTATCATGAATACCGCGAGATAATCGAACGCGTGAAGGACGAATTCCCGCTTGTCATCAAGAACGTGGAGACCGCTCTGATGAAGAGCGATGAATGGACGCCGGGGTTCAGGAACCTCCTCAAAGCGAAGGTCTAGCCGCGCTTGTAAAAGCCAGGATAGTCATCTTCGTTCTGCGAAGCCCAATGCAGAAATCAGCTGGTTCCGGTAATGCTTGCCTTCATCGATAGTGCGATCGTATAAGCCGAGGCTCTGCGCCATGCGCTCAAGAGAATTCGGGTTCTTTGGCCTCAAAAGTATCCCGCAGGCGCTCCCCAGCATTTCAAGGACATCCAGGACATCGTTCGATAGGACAGCGGAGGTCTGTGGATCGAACGGCAAGCCCGCCGAAGCGAGCAGTTTCGATACGGCAGTCATCTTGGTCATGACAATCGTATCGCCATCCATGGAATCCTTTGCGCCGATTATGGTCTCGAATCCTGCGAAATCATGCCCCCTGACCCGCTCGATGCTTCCGATGGCGTGCCTGAAGCCCAGGCTCCTTGCGACATATTGGGCGCTCATATCCGAGCCTCGCGTTGCGAGGACAGGCGTGATGGCGAAATCCCTCCCGGCCCGAAGAAGAGCCTCCGCAAGGCCCTTTCGGAAGCCTCCGGAATATTCCAGCTTCTTCATTATATCTGTCCAGTCGGCCTGCCTGAATCCCGCGGCATAGATATCGGCGAATATCGCCATATGCAACTGGTCAAGGCCCATCTCCCTGCGTTTGACCTTGCGCGAGTAATCTGCGAGGCGCTCCTTGGCTTCCTCCTTGCCGTATACCCGCTCGAGAGCGACCTGCGCCGAATCCTCGGTGGTGAGCGTGCGGTCGATATCGACTATTATCGTCTCTATCCTGGGCATATGTTTCGCCTTGGCCATCGTCCGCCGCATCGCGAAACGAGCGCTGGATGATGCTACGAGTAAGAATGGATTCTGGTTGATGCCCATATATTGATATTACTCTACACAAGTGATTAAAATGGAATGCGAAGAGGACGTCGACCCGCGGAAGAACCCCGCCGGTTCAGAACAGCGTGTCCTTTATCTCCTCAGATGTCGTCGGCGCGAAGAAGTCCCAGTCGAAGCAGTGTATCATCTCAAGGTCGGTCAGTTCCCTGATGTCGCATCCTAAGGAACTCGAAAGTATCGTCTTCAGCTCCTTGGCCTGCCTCGAGACCCTGCTCGTCGCCTCATCCCGCGTCAAACCGAATGCCGTCGTTGATGCGAAAGCGATTATCTCGACCGGCCTCTCGCCCTGCGTTATCCTTTCCAGAAGCCTGTTCCAGTAGGCGAGCTCGCGGTCCATGCGCATAGCTTCGTCAGGGGCGATTCGCGCCTCCTTGGATTTCTTCGTCTCGACGATGCTGCGCTTGGTTTTGATGTCATCGATATGGCCGGAGAGGTCGAGGGTGCTTATCATGAAGCTTATCTTCACGATGTATTTGAGGGAGCTCACAGCCTTCTCGAAGGATTCGAACATCAGGCGCTTCTCCTCCTGGTCTTTATCCATGGAGCTCTCGTAGAAATTTATCTCCAGGAATTTGGTCGCGTAATACCCCTCGTTAGTCTTGCGGATGATATAATCGCGCGATGGCGGGATTTCGTAGCCTGCATGCATCTCGACGATGTTGGTCGCTTTTGTTATGGCCGGCATTATCAGGTAGCCGTATTTCCAGAAAGCAAGGCTCACCGTGAAGCAGACGGCCCCGATCACAGGCCAGAGCGGGTTCCCGTAGAAGAGCGATAGGATTATGCAAAGCACGCCGCCGACCAGGGCGGCAACGGTGATAACGCGATTCAGCAGCATATTGATCACATTCGATGCTTGCCAGATAAACCATGCAAGCATTATAAAACATCAGTCAAATCTGCGCCATTGTCCTAAGGCCTATCTCGCTTCCTAAGAGCGAGCTCAGCTCTTTCACGAAGACGGCTGTGACCAGGAGCGAGAATATTGGCGCAACCACCGAATAGAGGAGCGATTGGGAGATCGCATCGGAATCTGCTTTCGATATGTAAGTGAGGTCGCCGCTGAGGTCTGTAGTCGTATTGTTACCAATTCCGGCAGTGAGGTTGAAGCATCTGGAGCCGTTGGAGATATTGGCTATGTTGTTGGAGCACCTTCCGCTCATGACATCCAATTTCCCTGCCAATGCATAATTGTCATTGAGGTCCACGACAGGGACCGGGGAATAGTACGTGTTGTTGTCGAATGCCTGCATGGCCGCCGTCGCGTTGTTTATCCCCGGGGTCGGGTCGGGGAATATCAGGACGAAAGTCGGGTAGAAGAGATAGAGGCCTATAGCCAGGCCGATCAGGAAACCTCCGACCTTGCGAGTCGCGAACAATGTACGCAGGATGAGGCCTGTCGGGAAAAGAATCCCCAGGACGCTCGCGCTGATGAACGCAGTCGTCTGCACGTTCAGCGAGACGAGTATCATGGTGAGGTTGAGCAATAAGAGCTGGACGGAAAGCGCCCCGGATATCGAAGAGAGGCTCGCCATCGGAAGTATGGTGAATGCGCCGAAATTCAATGAGAGCCCCTGGTAGTAGGTGAGCGTCCCCAGGAGGCGCATGAGCTCCTCGAGCATCGATAGGAGCGCAGTATTGACATTGGTGAGCGAGCAAAGGAGCTGGGCAGCGACGCTCGTCGCGCTGCATCCTTCGGTCACCAAGGACGAGCTGACTGAAGCGACCAGGGCCACAATCGCGGCAAACGAGCCGATGATGGCGGCATTGACGATGGATTGGATGAGCTCCTCTATGCCGAACTGCTCTATCCGCTTGTAACCGAAAGCGCGGCCTAAACCTATCAGGATCCCTGCAAGGACGATAGATGCCGTGACCACGATCACAGCGATGCCCATGCCGGCGAAATCTTCTGCCATCCGGATTGGATAGAAGTCCTAACATTATATATGTTGTGTTTCGCTTCCGCTCCGGGTATTGGAAAGAAGGATGAAAAGCGCGGGTTTCGGCGGTTTCTGCCTGATGCCGGGTGCGCCTATTCATACCGGGGCCGCGGCAAGGCCGGCTGCAGCCGGACCAAGGATGGCTGCGAGCGCGAAGACTATGACCACTGCCAGCAATATCGGTATAACGACGATAGCTATCACCGCTTTCCATACCGGCATCTGGTGTATCCTGGCCGAACCGACCACTATGTTGTAGAGGCCGAGGAGCGAGGGGAGGATGCCGATGTACGGCAGGGAGCCGAAGATGAAAGAGGGCGTTCCGGCATAGACGAACACCTGGACGCTTTTCTGGAAATCCGCCTTTCCTCCGAGTATCTTCAGGAGGACGAATTCGACTCCGAATCCGATATACTGGAGCGGGATCCCGATGAGGAAGACTGCCGGGAGGCTGATGGCCACCGCGGAAACAGCGCCCGGGATGTCTGCCTTGCTGCTCAATGCGATGGCGGTGAATCCGAGCATCATGACCGGGATGCTCAGGACCATGCAGATTAGCAGATATAGGAAAGAGTCTGTGTAGTTTCCGTCTTTCACCATCTCATCGAAGCGCTTCTCCGGGACTATCCAGAGGGTGGTCTTTATCCTCTCAAGAATCTTGTTCATGTCCATGATAAAACCTCTTCATTCGATATCGAGCACTATATTCAAAAGGTTGCCTTCGTCAGGTCCTGAGCCGGTTGCAGACCACCTTGCAAGGGCAGAAACTGCCCACGCGGCCGTGGTGTGCGGATGCCCGCGTGACCTTGTGCTCCGAAAGAAGATATGGAAGGGCATTAGAGACTGGAAGACAATTTGCTGCAACCTAATCAGGCTCCTTTGAGTTTCCGCGAGATCTTGCGCACAATCGATATGGCCTTCGTTGTGCCCCGGACATAGAACGGGGCCGGATGCCGGACTAGGCGGGTCGAGCGTGATTTCAAGGCTCTTAGAAGGGCTTTCGGGTCATCCAGCCCGGATGCTTCCAGGGACGGGATCTCCGTATATGTCTTGCCGAACTCGAAGAGGAAATGCGAGTCCGAGCCGGCAGCGATCGGAATCCTGCTTTTCTCCGCGAAGGCTTCTGCTTTCTGGTTATATGATTGGAGGACGCAACGGGCATTGAAGGCTTCCACGATATCGATCTTCTTCCACAGCGCCTTCGGCGGTTCCCCAGCCCCTTTCCGGGTGATATCGAACATGTGCGGGAGATAGCTGAGGCCGCCTTGGCCATGGATCAAATCGAGGGCTTCGGAAAAGGGCGTTTTCTTTTTGATTGCTTCGCTGAGGTAAAGGCCGATAAGGTCGCCGCGCTCAGTCAATATCTCTTCGGCAGGGATGAACGGCGCGCCGAGCGCCTGCATCTTCGCGTGGGCAGCGGTCGTGTTGTGGTCGCAGATTGCCGGGATGATTTTGAGCCTCTCCGACATCGAGGCGAGGTGCCGGGGCTCTATCATGGAATCGATGGAATCCCGGGTATGCACGTGGAAATCTATTTTCACAATTTTCTACCAGAGAGGATATCGGCATATAGGATTATAATTCTCATACGAGGGCGTGGGCGTCGTCCAAAACAGCCATCAGCTTCCTTGCAAGGGCGTGCGCTTCTGTCTTCCCGAGGCGCTTTCCGCCTTCGCCCGGCTTCATCATGACCCTGCCGCTCGCATAGACGCTGAGCACGCATCCGTCGACCTTTGCGATCAATACTGCCTGGAGGGAAGCGCCCACCATGCCGATTGCCGAGAGCGCCGGTTCCGCCTTCTTGAGGTCTATCTTCCTGCCTTTCAGGTAGATCTCGAATCCGCCTGCGCTCGAGCAGGGTTCGACGATGTAGAAATTGTCCGGGGCAGATGTTCCGGTTGTTTTGTTTGATTCATTCATCCCAGTTCGGCCCTCCAGAACGGGTTTTCCCGCGCCAAATCGAAGAATATGGCTTGCGGCGCTTTTGTGTGGGGTTTCTTGAGGAGCGCGTTCACCGCCTGCGACGCCGCGAGGCTTCCGGCGATCATCGCTGCCGGGCAGATTATCGAGGCGCATTTCCTATATCGCTCCAGCCCGAGCGCGCTTGATTTGGAGTTTGGGAGCTGGAACGCCTTGCGGAAAGGGTAGTCATTGAAGACCGTCACGATGCCGCGCGTGCCTTGGGCGGAACAGAAGACGTATGGGAGGGAGGCGGTGCGGGCTTTTCCCGCGGCGAGATGCTTGGTCTCGATATTGTCTGAGCCATCAAGAACGATATCGGCTTCCGTGAGCTTCGAACCCTTTGTGAAGCGCCCTTTGATTACGAGATGCGCAAAGGCGTTTATCATATCCGCACGCGAGCGCGCGGAATCTGTTTTCAACCGATCGATATTCTTATCCACTGCCAGGATCTGGCGGTTGAAATCCGAGAGGGCTGTGCGGTCATCCTCGAAAACCATGAAGCGCTCCGCCCCCATCCTCAGCAGGCTCTCCAGCATATATCCGCCTGTGCCGCCGAGGCCGATTATGGCGAAACAGGCCCGCCGGACCCTCTCCTGCTCCCTGGTCCTTAATGGGTTGCGCTGGAATTTCTGGGAATAGACCGCCCGCGCGCCGAGCGCGCATTCAGAGGCTGCCGAAGTCGCGCGGTTTGTCATCGCGTTTCTCGCCCCTCTGTTTCACCGCGGCCGTCTTTTCTTCTTTTGGCGGCTCGGACATCTCGATCTTGCTTCGGATCTTGTTTATCTCCGACTTCGCCACAACCCCTGTGTGCAGGGATGTCAGGTTCCGCAGGACCTCTATCCTGCGCCGCACGTAGGGGTCTATCTTGCGCTCCCTGAACTGGCCGATATGCGTGAGGTGGTAGAAGAATATGGATACGCCGCTGAAGACGAGCACCACAGTGAATATCTTGCCCAGGGCGGTCTTTGGATACACGTCCCCGTAGCCCACGGTCGTTATGGAGACAGATGTGAAGTAGAACGCATCCACGAGGCTGAAGCCCTCGAAATGCATGTAGAATGGTATCGCTATGATATACAGGATCACGATGAGCATGACCGCGTTCATCAATCCTTTGACCACTGGGTCTGATGTATCCATGATTAGGATATTGATGGTGCCGGGATTTATATTATTTTGTAAACAGCCGGTTTGGGGGGAACGGATAGATGCTGCCGTTCCTTCGTTGCCACGGCGCGCTCTATTACTGCCCGCCGTTACCGGCGTGCCTATGCCTTCCGTTCCTTTTCGTCCTGCTATCATCATCGTCGCCGCGCGACCGGTCGTTCCGCTTCCCCACGACCACAGCGTCGTCGCGCGATATCATTATCTCGCTCCGGAGAAGGCTGATGCCGTGCGTCTCGTTGAGGAAGAATCCCAAGGATGCTGCGCGTATCGCGCTCCAGAAGAAGAATATCGAAAAAGCAGCGAAGATGAGCGCGAGCCAGTTGAACTGCGGGGGGAGCAGCATGAAATTCACTATCAGGTTGAACGTGGCGAAGACAACGAAGAAAAGCGAGGATATCAAGATATTGCGCAATATCGCCCCCTTGCTCGTCTGCGGGGTCGTCCTGGAGAAGATGGATGAGAGCGCGTCGAAAAGCCTTTTCACAGAAAGGAGTATCCTGGCTATAGGTATCAGGGACAGGGCCGAAAGCACGGCCAGGAGGGCCAGATCAGCCGGCATGGCGTTCCCTAAAATATCCATCTGGAAGCCGAGGTAATTCCGGCCCATCCAGAAGAACATCGTCGCTCCGGCAAGATATAGGACATCCACGGTTATCCTGTTGACTTCATGGAGGAGCACCTTGTGGAAATATCCTTTCGGCTCGAACGCGCTCACGACGTTGCGGAAATAACCGGACGCATCCGTGAAGCGCTGGATGAAGCGGATGGGGAGCATCTTGCGGATGCCGACATAGAGGCGCTCTGCGCTATCCAGAGAGAGCGAAGAGACCAGCGATGTGACGAGCACGCCTGCGGAGACCAGGCCGACGAGGTCGATCCCGGTGAGGCCCGCGCCTTCTTTTGCGATAAGGAGCGAGAATTCGCCGAGGGGTATCATGGCCAGGCCGGCGAATATCGAGGAGCGGCCGCTCGCGGTCGTCAGGAAGAAGGTCACTGATGTCGCGAGGAACACGAGGATGATGAAGCTCAGGATGATGAGAGCTGATGGCAGGGCCGAGACCAAAATGGCGCCGGGCATGACAAGCATCCCGACGGAGAGGAAGAAGAACGACGAGAACACCACGCTGAAGGGGCGGATGGAGCGCTCGAACTCGCGCCCGTTCGGAAGCGCGGATATCAGGCTCCCTGCCAGGAAGGCGCCGATAGCCGGGGTGAAGCCCAGGAGCGAAGCAAGCGCGCTCATGCCGATGCAAAGGATGGATGCGAAAAGGATGAGCGTGTCATCCGCCTGGTAGCGGAAGAAGACGGTCGAGAAGTCCTTGAGGAATTTCAGGAGGATGATGTATGTGAAGACAAGGATTCCTATCGCGATGATTATCGAGCTGAGGTATCCGTCTCCTGCATGGAGGCCGTTCCGCAGGTTCGAGAAGAATGTGAGCATGAAGATGGCGACCACATCCTCGATTATCAGTATCGTGACGAGGACCGGGACCTCGGGGCGCTCTATCAATTTCTTCTGCTCCAGTATCTTCATCATTATCGCTGTGCTGCTCATGGAGAATGTCGCCGCGATGAAAAGCGAGGTTATGAAATCGAAGCCGAGGAGCACGGCCACTTCATGCATCAGGATGAAGAGCATCACCATCAGGACCATGCTGCTTATGACCGCCCGCAGTCCGCTGGAGAGGAGCTTTGTGACGCTGAATTCGAGCCCTATCATGAAGAGGAGGAGGACAGCGCCGATATCGGAGTATGTTCCGATAGCCCCGGGATTCACCAGGTCCAGCATGTTGGGCCCTATCAGCATGCCGACAATCAAAAGGCCGGCCACAGGGGGTATCCTGAATCGCACTGATAGGATGCCGCTGATGGCTGAGAAAAGCAGGACCAACACAAGGTCCGCTATGCCGCTGATGGGTTCCATCCTGGGATAAACCTGCCGACTCGTTTACTGTATCTCGATCGGTTCGATCGTGCTTGGGAGTATATCGGTTTCCTAACAATCAATATATTAAAAACCTTGCATGCGAGGTGCACACGAATGGAACCTTTTCTCGAATGCCTGGGCGCCTCGCGCGAAGTCGGGCGGAGCGCGTTCATGCTCCACACCGACCGGAACATCTACCTTGATTACGGTATCAAGCTCTTCGATGAGAGCGGGAAGCCGAAATTCCCGATTCCGACGACCACGAAACCGGATATGATGATCCTCTCGCACGCGCACCTGGACCACAGCGGCTGCCTGCCGTCGCTGTACCATCACAACAAGATACGATGGTACTCGACCCCGCCGACCATGGAGATCTGCCAGATGCTGTGGATGGATTCCATGAAGATAAACGGCTCCGAGCTCCCCTTTCGCCTGGCCCAGTTCGCAAAAGCCCTGAAATTCTGGTCCCCGCTCCTCTATGAGCAGACGATACAGACGGGAAGGACGAGCATGGTCCTGCATGATGCCGGCCATATCAGCGGCGCGTCCATGATAGAGATAGAGCATGAAGAGAAGACGATCCTGTACACCGGGGATTTCAAGTGCGAGGAGACGTTCATGCACAAGGGGGCGAAGCTTGCCAAAGACGTGGATGTGCTCATAACCGAGTGCACCTATGCGAAGAAGGAGCATCCGCCGCGCAAAGCCGCGGAGAGGAAGTTCATGGATGAGATACATGAGACCATAGAAAACGGCGGGAATGTCTTGCTGCCGTCCTTCGCGCTCGGGCGCACGCAGGAGCTCATAGCCATGATCAGGCATTACGACAAGAATGTGCCGGTCTTCGTAGATGGGATGGGCAGGGAGATAAGCAAGATATACCTCAGATACCCCAAATACATCAAGGACCCGAACGCGTTTCGGAAGAATGTCCATGAGGTCACGAGCGTGGCTGACCAGACCGACCGGAGGCTGGCGACCAGGAAGCCGTCTGTGATAATCACGAGCGCCGGCATGATGAACGGCGGGCCCGTGCTCAACTACCTGTTCAACTGCAATAGCGAATCGAAAGTCTTGTTCACAGGATATTGCGTGGACGGCACGAACGGGTGGAAATTGCAGAACCACGGGTTCATAACGAAAGACGAGCAGGACCTGTATGTCGACCTTCCGATAGAATATATAGATTTCTCGGCTCATGCCGGGCGCTCGGACCTCCTGAAATTCATCAAGGCGGCGAACCCGCAGAAGGTCGTGCTGGTGCATGGGGACAAGCCGATGGATTTCGCTGCGGAATTGAAGGAGGAGCACGGGCTCGATGCCGTCGCGCCGCTTCCAGGAGAGAGGATAATGCTCTGATTAACAAGGAGATTATTTTTTTCCTTTTCTCGTTCTTCTTTTTTTGATGATTTTCTTTTTCGATTCTGCTTTTGTTTTCATTTTTGTTTTCGTTTTGGCTTCCGATTTTTTTATTTCTGCTTTCCCTTCGTTCCTTTTTCCCATGTATCTCTCAACGACAACGAGCTCTTCGCTGCAGGCAAGATGCGATTTCGTCCTGCCGAACTGCCTGAAGAATCCCATTATCGCATCATGCGCGCCGGTTATCGGCCGCTTGACCCTCGCCATCATCCTTTTTTTCTGCTTGAAGAACCTCGCGCCCTTGTGCTTTTTCTGGAAATCGATAACGTTCTTCTTCATGTCCAGCGGCGGGCCTTCTATCGCCATGTCTTTGGGAAGCGTGTCTTTTGAAAGCGAGAGCGCGATACGGACGATGTGGCGCGAGTCGTCGGCAGCTATCGCTTTCGGCGAGAAATCTTCCATGTGCGCTTCCAGCTGGCTGTTCAACCGATAGAGCTGGCCCCAGAGCACATCATCGACTACGTCGGAACGTGGCATCGTGATGATGAACACCGCTGACCCTTTCGCGGATGCCAGGCGCTTCGCCTTGTCATCGAACGTCTCCGGCTTCCTCGTGAAAAAGACGGCTGATGGCTTCTTCAGGAACGATTTGCAAAGCGCGATGAAAACCCTGAGATTCTCCCGGGATAATGCTGCGGCGACATTCCTGTTTCTATCTGTCGGATCGATGACCGCGAAACCGCCGAGACGTTCGTGCGCATCCGAGATCGCCTGCTTGCCTTTGTGGAACCCGTTGATGTCTATGAATATCGGCTTTTTCTCATCCCATCTGGAAGCCTGCTTCACCAATTGCGGGAAGCTTCCGTATCCGATGATGAGGAGTTCGCAGAGGTATCCTGAGAAGCCCTTTATCTTTATCTCTGCGCCATAAAGCGAATTCGCTTTCAGGAACGCTTTGAGCAATAGGACATCCCCTATGCGGCTCTTCGGAAGATGCGAATTCACGAATATCGTGTGCAAAGCGGAGCGGTCCACTGCGCTGAGGCGCTCGGATGATTCCGATATCTTGTATGCGGGCACCAGGTCTATCCGCCTCCCGCGGTAATGGAAACGGACATACGGGTGCTCGGCGTAGCTTATCTGGTAGCCGGTCCCTGGAAGGGAGGACTCCATCACGTTCTTTATGAGCATCTCGAGCATCTCGCGCGGGTAGGAACGGTCGAAGAGCACGAAGATGTCTATGTCGCGCCCTTCTTTGAGGAACGTGCGTTTGGCCACGGAGCCCGTGAGTATCACCTCGCATCCGGATGGGGCGGACGACTGGAACTTGCCTATCAGTTCGTTTGCGATATCAAGCTCGCGCTGAGTCTCCTCATCTGACGGCCTGATGGAAGAAAGGACCTGGGAGAGGATCTTCTGCATAGCCAACCCGTTCGAAGCTAAATGTTATATACACTTCACGCGCCCTACGCGCGCCGCTTGCGCGGACGGGTTGCAGGACCATGCCTGCGAAATCGGATATCTACAAGCGCTCATGCGGATAGATATCGGCGCGAATCGGCGCCCGCTCGTCCGCTCCATACTAATAATATGAAGCGCAATCCGAGAATCGCGCTGGGGGTGAGATTTTAAAGTTCTTGTGTGTTATCCCCCCATGCGCCGTGCACTGATACTGGCCGTGGCACTCGTCATATTCCTGGGCGCCTTCGGCTGCATAGAGCAGAAGGATTACCCGAGCGTCAAGAACGAACAGCTCGCCGCCACCAACAGCGTGGATCTGGACAATGACGGCGTAGCGGATCTTTCAGTGTATGATTTCGCGCCGGTTGCTGTCTCAGGCACTGACCTGGTCGTGCAACGCCAGCTCAGCGTTGCGATACGCTCGAGCGCGACATTCAGCAAGACGAACCCCAACCTGACAGACCTCGACCTCCTCACGGCTGATTCGAACCTCGAGGAGTTCGGCAAATCCAAGGACCAGGCGGTTGGTTCCTGCAGCCAGGCGATAGGCCTTTTCAACGTCGTATGTTCCGACACCGAGACATGCAGCAGGCTCTGCTCGAGCAACTCGGTAAGGTGCAAGAAAATCGCCGCATCCTACCAGGATGTGCTGGCAGGCTCCATGATAGGATACATCCAGAACACGAACGAGATAAGCTCGCTCATCCTCGATATGCGCAGGATGGTCACAAGCCTGCGGACCGGGACGGCCGAGGACCGCGACAACTACCTGGACAAATCTCGTGCGCTCATCGAGGAGATAGCGCAGGTGGAGACCAACCCGCTCTACACGAGCAAGGACATGAGCCTCTGCGCCCCGCAGGATTTCGGCGTGTCATACCTGATGGATGCGGTATCCGGGATAGGGACGTATTCCAGCGAGCCGACGGGCTATCACTATACGATGACAGTTTCCGTGAAACCGGCTTCCGGTAACAACGCCAAGATGAGCTCGGAGATAGGGTCGCTCGCGATAACAGACAAGATACCGAAATCCGTCGTATCCAACAAGGAAGCGATATCATCGGTCCAGACCCTCGCCACTTCGGATAACGGCAACAGCATAGCCATGTCGTGGGCGGAAGCGAAACCATCGGATCAGGGAAGGATATTCATCTACGAGTTCGATTCGTCTTCATCCCCTGATATCCTCATGCCTTCGCTAACGAGCCCTGCTGTCAGCGTGAAAAGCATCAACCTCATCTGGCTGCAGCCGACCAACATGCTCTTCAGCGCGGTCTACGGCTTGAGCAGGAATTATTTCTTCGCCCTCGGATTGGCCATAGGCGCCACCATCGCAGCCATTCTCCTCGTATATAACGTGGCGATACTGCTCTTCACCCTCATCAGCGAGAAGACGGCCGGGGCAGGCCTCAGCACGGCGTTCAGGAGGGCATTCGGAAGGACCGAGATTCGCTGGAAGAGCGACCTGGCCCTGTCTGTGATTGTGCTCATAGCCGGATACTATCTTTCCGGATTCGTCGCGACTCAGCCGGATACCGGCTCGACGATAGTGGATTCATTGGATATACTTTTGAAGAACGGCGTCGGCATGGTCTCTGCTTGGCTCGTCCTTGCAGGGGCGATCCTCATCTATTTCGCGCTCGAGAACATCGTGAAGATAACGCTCCTGGAGATGTCGTACGGCAAGATACTCAAGGCTGAGAAGGAGACATTCGTGCAGAGGGCCGACGGGGTCAAGGAGCGCATCAAAGCCTTATCAGACCTCATAGACGCCTATCGCGAGGAGGACTTCGACATCAGCAGGGAATATGATGTGCTCACGACAGTGAACCCGCAGAAGATAGATGATATCGTGAAAAGCATGACCCCGAGGTCAAAGGCCATGCTGGATGACTACTCGATACACATCGACGGCGCCATCAGCACGCTCAAGGAGCGCAAGAAGCTCGCGGACGACAGCTGGCCTAGATGGAAGGACAGCATAACGAAATCGCTGGAGGAGCATGACGAGGTTTATGCCTCGAACCTTGTGACCATCCCAGCGTCCCTGCGACTCTGGGCCCTCAGCAAGTATGTCGCTGAGAAGAAGAGCGAGGGGCTCGTCTTCGAGCACGACGCGCTGCGGAAGAAACGCATCGACCCCGCATCCGTAGTCAGAGACATGATAGAAAAAAAGCTCATCCGGGGCGCCATCGTCATCCAGGACGAGAAGATAACGATATCCGAGTTCGCGGACGGCAATGCGACATTGCGAAGCGCGCTTGCCATGAAGCTCAGGACTTATCTCTATTCATTGACCAAGAATATAGCGCAGCGCGAACCGGCGAGGTTCCTCTCTGTAGGGAATAAATCCGTGCTCCTGTTCTTCAAGGGAAGGGCGAGCGAGACAATGCTTTTCCTTGATAAGGATAGGGTCAAGGAAGCGATAGAGGGCTGGAACAGCAAGATGGCTCCTGGAGAAACGGGCGCGAGTGGCTAAAATTTTTTCTGAACTTTCTTTAGTTTTTATTATTACACAGAATGGAATTGTGGCACAAAACCTTAAATTGTATTAAATCATCAAATATATTATATTTTAGGATTTTTTATTCAATAAATATCTAGACGAACGATACTGCCCAATTTTATTCAACCTTCCTTGGGCAGTTAATTCATTGAGATCTCGGATAGCGGTAGGATGTGAGATCCCTACGATTCTTGCGAAAACTGGTGCAGTTATGAACTCGTGTTTTTCTAGATATGCAAGGGCTTTTTGCTGACGCTCCGTTATTATTCCGAATGCCCTCACGGCTCGAGAAGATAAAGAACCATATAGAGTTACCCTGAAAAATCCCCCAAGATCGTCGAAAACTGGGTCGGGAAGGTCATTTTGACGCATTATTCTTATCATGTCTTTAACTCCAAGATTAAGGCCTTCTCCCCAACCAGCATCGTTCAAAACCCGATGGATGAGCGGGTTCCTGTGCCGGCGAATATCTGCGAAATTCTTTAATGTTTGCCCTGGAAGTAAGGTTCCTGGATTTGAAATTTGTATGCGATCGACAAATATTTCTACTAAAACTCCATTAGGATCGAAGTAGTCCCTGTGTCCAACTGCATTTGTCAATGCCTCTCTAAGAACTCGATCAGGTATCATAGGGGCTTCAATCCTTTTGCCATTTACGATCCGAGCCGAGATGCCTGCTTTATCCTTAACGAGACTGAAACAGGTCTCAAGAACTTCCAGCAAAGTATCATTCAGTCTCATATCAAATTCCCTTGCTTTCATGCTTGGGAAAAATCCCTTATATTTAACAAGACGAATCTCTGAGTTCAAGAAGAAGCGTGCAATGTTTTTAGCGAAAGCAAGTACGCCAGCGTTTTTAATATAGAATGGCCCCATGCTGTTCGCTACACCTATACTCGTTAAAATTGTGGCGAAATCAATACCTTCAAATTTCTCTGCTTCAGTTCCACGAAGCAATAATAGCTTATGAACTTTTCTCTCATCAAGATCCTCTATTTTTGCATTGGATGGGTTTTCTTCGAAAGATATTACCCCCCTCGCTTTGAGGAACTCGATAAGTTCGCGCTTACTTAGTTCGACGTTCACTGAGCCTTGCCTAATAAAAGCGAATTTTTTTAGAAAACATAATTCAGAGACAGGAAGCGGGCCGATTTCAACCAAAATGATAAGATGTGAATCAACATCATGCTCTTCCATGTTGCATTTGGGTCGGGGATCAAGCATGGGCAAAATATTGGCGATTTTTTGATATGCTTCATCGCGATTTGGAACTCCAACAACATGAATATTATCTTCTTGTTCTTCAACTCCTAAGATCAATATTCCCCCGCCAGAATTGGCGAAAGCGCAGAAGGTTTGGCCAATCCTGTCTGTGAATTGAGCCGACTTTTTAAACTCCAGTTTGGAACCTTCAGGTTGCTGGAGCAAAAGTGCTACCTGGTCTTTCGAAAACATATAAATATATTAAACAGAGAGATATTTAATACTATTTAATATAAAATTCAAACGAGGATACCCAATTATCTTCGAAGAAACTACGGGAGTGTAACCTTTACATGTAACTCCTGAACCACATGCAATGTTATTTTCACACAATCTTAAGAATTATGACGCGTAAAGGATTTTTGAACAAAACCATGGCGCTAATAAATCATTTTTGTACAAACCTCCCGGTTTATATGCAACCAAAAATCTGCGTATTCCGCCAGCTGAAACCGGCACGAATTTAAAGCCTTCCAGCCATTACTTTTCTACCAAGAAATTCTGAATTCTACCGACGTGGTTTTGGCATAATGAATCAGTGGTTTTCATATGGCATCCGACAGCGCTTACACGGCCAAGGAAATACAGGTTCTTACAGGCCTAGACGGGGTCAGGAAAAGGCCCGGGATGTACATAGGCGACACGGCAAAAAGGGGCCTCCACCACCTGGTCTACGAGATAGTGGATAACAGCATAGACGAAGCGCTCACAGGCAACTGCAAGAACATATCCGTTGAACTCAGGAAAGACGGTTCTGTCCGGGTTATTGATGACGGGAGGGGCATCCCTGTGGATATGCACCCCTCCGGGAAATCAGGCCTGGAGCTGGTCGCGAGCTCCCTGCACGCGGGGGGGAAGTTCGACAAGAATGCCTATAAGGTATCGGGAGGGCTTCATGGCGTGGGGATGGGGGTCGTCAACGGCCTCTCGGAATGGATGGATATCGAGGTCCACCGCGACGGCAAGGCATTCAAGATAGGCTATGCCAGGGGGAAGCTGAGGGAGCCCTTCAGGAGCATCGGCCCGGCAAACGACCGCGGGACGATAGTGACATTCAAGCCGGATGGCATGATCTTCCCGTCTGTCGAATTCGATTACGATTATTTGCGCGAGCGCATCATGGAGCTCGCATTCCTGAACAAGGGCCTTCGGATGGTCCTCGTGGACGAACGGACCGATAAAAAGGAGGAGTTCCGCTACGAAGGCGGCATCGTGGAGTTCGTGAAGCATATCAACGAAGCCAGGAACAAGCTCCATGAGCCGTTCTACCTGAACAAGAAGACGGACAGCATCGAAGTCGAGATAGCCCTGCAATACACCGACGGCTACACGGACAGCATCTACAGCTTCGTGAACGACATCAAGACGATAGAGGGCGGCACCCATGTGGTGGGATTCAGGACAGCCCTCACCCGCGTAGTCAATGATTACGCCAAATCCAGCAAGTACATCAAGGAGGACCAGAAGATAACCGGCGACGATGCTATCGAAGGCCTGACAGCGATAATCAGCGCCAAGGTGCAGGAACCCCAGTTCGAAGGCCAGACCAAGACCAAACTGGGCAACAGCGAGGTCCGGGGAGCCGTAGACAGCATAACATACGACGCCTTGAAATCATATTTCGAGGAGCACCCGCAGATAGCCAAACCGATATTCTTCAAGATCCACAACTCGATGGAGGCACGGGAAGCGGCCCAGAAAGCGAAAGACCTGATAAGGCGCAAGAACGTGTTCGAGAGCAGCGTCTTGCCGGGGAAACTCGCCGATTGCTCGGAGGAGGACCCTGCCAAATGCGAGATATATTTCGTGGAAGGCGACTCCGCCGGCGGATCGTCAAAAGGTGCCCGCGACCGCAGATTCCAGGCCATCCTTCCGCTCCGTGGGAAGATCCTGAACGTGGAGAAGGCGCCGATACACAAGATAATCGAGAGCGACGCCATCCGGAACATCGTGCTTTCTCTGGGGGCAGGCTTCAAGGAGGATTTCGACCCGGCGAAACTGAGATACCACAAGATAATCATCATGACTGATGCCGATGTCGACGGCTCGCATATCCGCACTTTGATACTGACCCTGTTCTATCGTTACTTCAAGAGCCTTATCGAGAAGGGATACCTGTACATCGCGCAGCCTCCTCTTTACCGCATCCAGAAAGGCAAGTCTGTCCAATATGCATACAGCGATGCGCAATTGGCCGATGTCCTGAAAGCCGTCGGGGGCGAAGCAGGCATCCAGCGCTACAAAGGCCTCGGTGAGATGAACCCGGGCCAGCTCTGGGAGACCACGATGGATCCGGAGACAAGGACATTGAAGAAGGTGACGATAGAGGATGCTCTTCTAGCTGATGAGCTGTTCACCCTCCTCATGGGAGACCTGGTGGAGCCGAGAAGGGCCTTCATCGAGAAGCACGGCGCCAGCGTGAGGAACCTGGACATCTGAAGTGATATTCATGGCAGAGACCATCACAATCCGGACCATCGAATCCGACATGAAGGAAAGCTATCTCGATTACGCGATGTCAGTGATAATCGGGAGGGCGATACCTGATGTCCGCGATGGCCTGAAACCGGTGCACAGGAGGATCATGTTCACCATGCATGAACTCGGCAATGTGCACAACAAGGCATTCAAGAAGAGCGCGCGTGTCGTCGGTGACTGCCTTGGTAAATACCATCCGCACGGCGACCTGGCCGTCTATGACGCCCTTATCCGCATGGCGCAGCCTTTCTCGCTCCGTTACATGCTGGTAGATGGGCAAGGAAACATAGGTTCTGTCGATGGCGACAGCCCGGCCGCCATGAGATATACGGAGGTGAGGATGGCCAGGATAACATCCGAACTGCTCACCGATATAGACAAGGAGACTGTTCCCTTCACTGACAATTTCGACGGGACCCTGAAAGAGCCTACGGTGATGCCATCGAAGGTTCCGACGCTTTTGATCAACGGGTCTTCCGGAATAGCTGTCGGCATGGCGACCAACATCCCGCCCCACAACCTCAGCGAGATCGTGGATGCGACAATAGCTGCCATCGATGGGGCAGACGAAACGGAGTTGCTGAAACGGGTGAGCGGCCCTGACTTCCCCACAGGAGGGATAATAGTCGGCCGCTCAGGCATCCTCCAGGCGTATAAGACCGGACGGGGGATAATCAAGGTCCGGTCCCGTATCGAGAAGGACCTGAAGAGGAACGCCCTCGTCATCAAGGAGATACCGTATCAGGTCACGAAGACGGCGGTCATCGAATCTATCGTCGAAGCCGTCAAGAACAAGAGGATAGAGGGGATAAGCGGGGTCCATGACCGCTCCGACAAGGAGGGCATGGAAGTAGTGATAGACATCAAGAAAGGCAATGATCCCGACATAGTCCTGAACCAGCTCTATGCGCACACCCAGGTCCAGGGCACTTTCGGCATAATCAACCTGGCGATAGTCGGCCAGCAGCCGAAATGTCTCAGCCTCCAGCAGACAGTGAACGAGTTCGTCGGTTTCCGCAAAGAGATAGTGCGAAAGAGGTGCGAGTTCGACCTCAGGGAAGCGAGGGCCAGGGCGCACATCCTGGAAGGGCTCAAGATAGCTATCGAGAACATCGATCCAATCGTCGCATTCCTCAAGGCCGCCAAAGACATGGACGCGGCCCGGGCAGGGCTCATCAAGGATTATAACCTCAGCGAGATTCAGGCGAACGCTGTCCTGGACATGAAGATTTCACGCCTTGTGTCCTTGGAACGGACGAAGATAGAGAACGAGTACCAGGAGCTCATGAAGACGATCACCTGGCTCACGGGAGTGCTGGCCGACATCAACAAGATACTTGCGATAATCAAGGACGAATTGCGCGAGATAAAGGACAAGTACGGGGATGAACGGCGCACCGAGATAATCGATGACGACGGCGATGTGGAGATAGAGGACCTCATCCCGAACGATGATGTGGTCGTGGTGATAAGCGGGCGCGGATATGTGAAGCGTGTCAGCCTTGACGAGTACCGCACTCAGCACAGGGGCGGGAAAGGCGTGATAGGCGCAGAGACGAAGGAAGAGGATTTCGTCCAGGATGTCATCGTGACGAAGAATCATAATTACCTCCTGCTCTTCACCGACAAGGGCCGGGCATTCTGGCTGAAGGCCTACAGGATACCTGAAGGGAGCAGGTATGCCACAGGGAAGACCCTCGTGTCCCTTCTTGACCTGAAAGACGAGAAGGTGACCTCATGGATAAGCGTCGTCCGCTTCGACAGCGGGGAATATCTTTCCATGGTGACCAAGAACGGCATCATCAAGCGCACTGCCCTGGATAATTTCAGCAATGTCAGGAAGGGTGGCATAATCGCGATAACATTGAAGGAAGGAGACCGGCTTGTCGAAGTCATCAAGACGGATGGCAAGAAGGAGCTGATAATCGCCACCAAGAAAGGCCAGGCGATACGCTTCAAGGAAGAGGAGGCTCGCGAGCTCGGCCGGACAGGCCAGGGTGTCATTGGGATCCGGTTCAAGGAGGGCGAGGACCAGGTCGTGGGGATAGCGAAATGCACCAAGCCTGCGCTCCTTACGATAACAGAGAACGGATACGGCAAACGGACATCGATAGACGAGTACAGACTGCAGGGCCGCGGAGGTTCTGGGGTCATCAACATCAAGACAGAAGGCAGGAACGGCGACGTCATCGGCGTGCGCGGGGCGGATGACTCTGATGAGGTCATTGTCATGAGTTCCAAGGGCCAGGCTATCCGGGCCTATGTCAAGGATATCTCTGTGATAGGACGGAATACTCAAGGAGTCAGGATAATCCGGTTGCAGGAGGAGGAAGGCGAGAAGGTCGCGAGTTTCGCTGTGGTTCCCAGTTCGCCCCCGAAGATAGGGGATGGGGAGAAGAAGGGGAATGACCCGAGCGGCACTGACCCCGAAGCTGACAAAGACGTCCAAACCATAAAAGACAATCCCGAACCTAAAAGCGACGAAGCCGAGTCAGGCGTCGAGATGAGCGATAGCGGGCCGGCTGGATAAAGGATATCATCAATTTAATCTTCTTCTTCGGAATACCATACGATGAGCAGCGGCAAGGGCAGGATTCTCTGGATAGATATCGCAAGAGCCCTAGCTATTGCCCTGATTGTCGGCTTCCATGTGGCCTATGAATTCAGCCTCGACAACGGCATCAGGTGGGTAGGGTTCCTGGGGGCGTCGCTGTTCTTCATCATCAGCGGGTTCATGCTGGCAAAACATGACCCGGGCATGGTTTCGTTCGACAAGGGATGGTTCGTCCGGCGCTATATCAAGATAGCGTCGTTATACTACCCGGCCATCATCGTCCTCGTCATCCTGTTCGGCGCGCAGATATACGATAACGGGTTATGGGATATCATCGCGCATTTCCTTTTCATAAATGGCATCTGGCCAGCGCTCACATATTCAATCATCAGCCCGGCATGGTTCATCATCCCGCTTTTCTTCTATTATATTTTCTACCCGTATATCAACAGATTCACGAAAAATTATTCTCTTTTCCTTCCGCTCGCGGTCATCGCGACGCTCGCTGCGAGGATGATCTATGGCGGGCTGGTGAACCCGAACCCATTCTGCTTTTTGGCGGAATTCTGTTTCGGGATAGCTTTCGCGCACGGAAAACGAGATTTTTGGATGCTCGCTCCTTTGGCGCTCGCCATCGCGGCTCCAGTCATGGCTCTGCCATTCATCGTGTTCTTCGTCCTGTCCTTGTTGCCATCGGACGAACCGAACCATATTATCGGATCAGCATTCTCGTTAATCGGGCAGCACACCTTCGAGATTTTCCTGTTCCATGAATCCGTGATGAAGGCGATATTGGGGAAATGGAAGGTTTTCGGGCTCGGTGCAACCGCGTCTACGATCATCCTTCTCTTATCGCTCGCGATGGTTATGGTGATCTCTAAAGCGATAAACGGCATTTTTGCTAAAAAATCAGATGCGGTAAAGGGATGACAGTATGTTCCATGATCGCTTCGATGCAGGGAAAAAGCTCGCCAAGGCGCTGGAGGCTTACAAGGGCAGGAAGGATGCGATAATCCTGGCGATACCACGGGGGGCGCTCCAGATAGGCCAGGTCCTGCACGACGAGCTCAAGCTTCCGCTCGATATCATCATAGCAAAGAAGATCCCGCACCCCATGCAGGAGGAATTCGCTATCGGAGCTGTCGGCCCTGGAGGAGTGCGGATAATAAATGACGAAGCGGCCGCGAGCGTTCCGAAAGAGTATCTGGATAACAAAATCCGCGAGATAACGCGCTCGATAGATGAGAAGAATAAGAGATACCGCGGGGAGTTCCCGCTTCCGGCCCTGAAAGGCAAAATAGTGATAATCGTTGATGATGGGATAGCTACCGGGAGCACGATGATAGCGGCGATAAGGATCGCGAGGAAGCAGAATCCGGAAAAGATAGTGGTGGCTGTCCCGGTCGCCCCAGCCGATTCCCTTGTGCATATCAAGGCGGAAGCGGATGAGGTCATATGCCTCGAGACTCCGACCATATTCTACGCGATTGGCCAGTTCTACGAGGATTTCGCCCAGGTAGAGGATGAGGAAGCTATTGCGATATTGGCTAGATGCAGAAAATGACTCCGGAAATTATCCAATTCAGAGACCGAGCATTTTGAGAACCATATCCGCGGCCATGGATTCGTTCAGTTTGAACAGCTGGTCCATGTGGTAGACCGCCTCATCGGACTTGTTCAGGGCCATGGCGAAGACGAACATGCGCTTCTGCAATTCGTCGGTGCTCTTGCGCTTCTCAATGGTCTTCAATAGCTCATATCCTTGCGTGTATTCGCCCTTGTTGTAGTAGGCGGAACTGGTCAGCAGGGCTGTCACAAGCATGTCGTCAGCGGAGCTCGCCAGGTTGAATGCCTTCCTGCCCTCGATCTTCGCTTCGTCGTACTTGTCCAGGCGGTATGCCGCGAGAGCAAGCAGGAAATGCGCGAGCATCTCGTCAGGGTGTGCATTGACGAATTCCTTGGACAGCTCGTAGGCGCGCTGGCGGTCCTCGTTCCTTATGAAGATGGCAAGCTGCCTGGCGAAGGCTTCCTTTTTCGTGAATTCGACCATTGGGTATCGATTGGCAGGCGAGGAATAAAAAACATGCGATAGGCTTTCCGCATCGGAAAAAGCTGGAAACCGCCGCGCCTGCCATCAAAATAAAAATATCGCCGAACATAGGCTTTGCATGTGCCCCGAGACGAAACGGGCGGCCATAGCCGCCCAAACCGAAGAAGCGAAGCTCACGATGCCGAAGGCCTCGAATGTGATGGCTGATTTCTGCAAGACCAACAACATCAGGCTGGATGCCATGATGCCTGAGATCCCCATGCTCCAGCGCTTGGTCAATAAGGCGAACAAGATGGAAGGCGACAAAGCCGAGAACCTGAACACGCTGTTGGGCCAGTATTTCCTTTCTAAGATAGATATGGCCAAGAAAGAGGGCAATTACAATTTCCTTGACAGGCTGACCCAGTCGCCTAGTGAGAGCCGGGTAAGGAACGAGAGATGGATAAAGGAAGGCTCCGACCACCCGCGGATGAAGGCCCTTGCCGGGATAGAGAAGACGATAATGGAACGGCTGCCTGCGACGTATTTCCCCGAGGAGCTCGACAGGCTGGCCACGGAAGGGAGGAGGCAGACGGGCGAAAAAGACACTGAAGGCCTTATCTCAACTGTGAAAAGGATGACGGTCATCCAAGCCGCTTACGCGGAACGCGACCCGGAAGCCGCGAAGGCATATGAATCGGTCGTGAAGAATTTCGGCCTCAGCGCCGGGAATCTGGTTCTGTCCAGGACGACCGATACAATCGGTGATGCCGAGCAATTCTACATGAAATCGTCCTACCTGCATGACCTGAAGAAGGCAAGGGAATCAGGTTACTCTCGGATGGATGAATTCCTGGTTTCCGCCCAGAAGGACACGGTTACCCTGGACGAGATGGAAAAGAAAGGGCAGCTGGACGACGGTCAGAAAACCAGGCTGGCGGATTATCATAAAAGGCTGGATAGGCTCGAGGAATTCAAAAAAGCCCCGGAAGCGCAGCAGCGCTTGATTGCGTATTCAGCGATGTCGAAAGACGAGCTGCAGCGCGAGAAAGAGTACTGGGATGGCAGGCTCGCCCAGGCCCAGAAGAGGTTCGAGGCCGATTCCGCGAAAATCAAGGATCCCAAGGCCGCGAAGGCATTGGCCGAGAATTTCAAGAGCCAGACCGAAGACATCAAAAGGATAACGGAAGACGTGCAGTCTGCAATCGACAGGCGCGGGAAGACGGCATGATGATATATGGCCCGGAATCAAGGGCGATCATAACAGGAGGATGAGGATATGCCAGAAGCATTCAAGCCCAAGGAGGAAGTCGGAGCCCTCACGAAGGAGAGGACGCAGGAGATACTGCATTCGTTCCAGCAGAAGTACGGGATAACCTCCCAGATGCTTCTGATGGATGTGGGGAAGATTTCTGAGATGCAGAGGAAGGCTGCGACCGGGACCGAATTCAGGCAGTCTGTCGGGACTTATTTCCTGAACAAGATAGAGCAGGCAGAGAAGTCCGGGAACACTGCATTCTTGGACAAGCTAACCGAGGGGAACATCCAGAAGATAAGGGCGGAGTTCGGCCTGGGGAAAGAAACTGTCATGGAGAAGGACAGGGCTTTGTCCGCCCTCGAAGGAAGGATAAAATCCATCGAAGTCACCGGACCGACCGGAGAGGCGAGCATGACAAGGTTCGAAGACGCAAGAAGGAGCCTGGATGGTGCAAGGGCAGCTATAGGGGAATTGGCCGGGATAAACCTTCCTCCCGGGCAGAGAGCCGAACTCACATCGTCCCAATGGAAGAGGCTGGAAGAATGCAGGAAACAGCTTACTGATAAAGAGGAGTTTTATGAGGACAGGCTGGCTGCTTTCCGCGGGAGGCTCACAGAGCAGTATACCGCGATGAAAACGCCCGAACTGCGGAAGGAGATGTCGAGCATCCAAGTGCAAGCTGCTAAGGACCAGGCCGTGCTGAGAAATCCGAAAGCCAGCGCCGATGCAAGAGAGGAGGCTATGGACAGGTTGGCCGGGGCTATCGAGAGCATGCATGCGATAGAGGATACATTATCATCCAGGAAACAGGAGCCCGGGACCGCAGCCATGGCCCAGAACGCGGCTTCGATCGCCACCACGCTTGAGAAGAGCGCCGAAACGCAGAGGAAGAAGAGCGGGCAGGGCGTCGCATAGCGGCCTGTTCATATTCCGTTTTCGGCATTATCCAGCAGGAATGCCAGGCATTCCTCTTTCTTCCCTTTTCTTTTGTTCCATTTTTTCACGAGTTTTTTGTGCGTTTCGAGCTCCGCAACCAAACGATCCCGCCCGATATCCGGAGCGCCGAATCGGAATAATATTTGCGATGGAAGCGGGCAGAAGCGCGCATTGATTCTCGAATCGAGCTGATAGGGGTATCTTTTGCACGAGAGCGGGGCGGATTCGTGGATTGAGCAGCGGTTGTCTTTGTTTAGATAAGCGCACGGGTGCGAACGGATTCCGAGAAGATAGTAGCCATACCCATCGGTCGTATCGAGCACCATGTCCGGGTCGTAGCTGAGGAGCCGGGGCTCGTGTAAAAAGGCGATATCTTCGGGTAGTTTCCCGGTCTTTGAGGAAATCCTCAGGATATCGAAGATGGTCGTGGTTATGGTGTACGTCTTGCAGCATTCGGCTGAGCAGAATACGCAGGGGTTGACCATATGGCGCACTGGCGGACCTACCTGGTGAATTTGCTCACCAGGCTCATGGCGGCGTCCTTGTTCATCCGATAGAGCATCTCGGCGTGCTCCAGGGCCGCCTTCTCGTTCTTCAGGGCGTAAGAGAACAGGAAGAGCATGGTGCGCACCTCCTCATCGTCCCTGAGCTCCTTTACGGAACAAAGGAAGTCGTATCCTTCCCGATAACGGCCGGCCTTGAAGAATGCGCTTGCCATGAGTATTGCGCATATCAGCATGTCCTTCTCGTTGCTCATGTTGAACGCTTTCCTGCCTTCAAGAATGGATTCGTCGTATTTGTCCAGCCAGAATGCGGTTTTCGAGAGCAGGAAGTGCCCGGCCAGGTCATCGGGGAATTTCGTGACTAGCTCTTTTGCCATCGGATAGGCCTGCCTGTAATCCTCGTTCTTCAGGTAAAGCGCGACTTGTTTTATGAATGCCTCTTTCTTCGTGAACCCTGCCATGTGGTTGTTCTTGCTGACTATGAATAAAAAGGATGGGGACGGAATAGGTATGAAGTGATATTCATGGCTGAATCGGCGCAGAAGACTCAGGAAAACATAGCTGTATTGCAGAAGCAAGGGGAAAGCGAACTGACAAGGCTGGCTGGCAGGGTCGGGATGAGGATAAGCGGCGATGAGGTAACGAACGTGGTGAGAACCGCGATTGATAACGCTTCCAAGAGCGTTCGCGCTTATGGCGGTTCAGTGGGGCAGTCGCAGGTCAATGCAGCACTCAGCGACTGGCTGAGCGGGAAGGGGAAAGACATGGAGACATCGTTCCTCAGCGCGCATGGCAAAGAGCTCGAAACTGACGCCAGGAGAATGCTGGGGCCGGCTGCGGCCGGCAATGATGCCAAGATCCAGGAGGCCGTGAGGAGGACCGCTGAGATGTTCGTTGCGTATCCTGAGACATACAAGACATACGATAGGGACCAATTGAAAGCTCCGCTCCAGACCGCGCTCGAGATGCAGGGGCTGAAGCGAACAGCACCTTCGGCACCGGCCGAGGCTCAGCAGCAGGCGGCGAAGAAAAGGAACGAGGGACCATCAACACAAGAAAGGGCATGGATGGAGAGGCAGATGGCTGGTGGTTTGCCAAAGACTTCTACTCCGACGAAAAAACCCGAAGAGTATAAACCCGAGAAGGAGGCGGTTGCTGCTCCGGTGAAGAAAGCAGAGGAGAAGGAAGCCAAGAAAGCGGATTTAGTGGCAAAACAGCGAGACGATGCTGCCAAGCTGCAGAAGAACGCTTCGGATAAGGTAGCAGCAAGGAAAGCTGCACAAACCGAAGAGACGAGAGTTAAGGAAACCAAATCTGCAGAAGCTGAGAAGAATAAACGGCAGGCAGTGCTGGATAAGCAGAATAAAGCGGTGGCAGAATTAGCGGCCAGGAAAGCTGCACAAGGCGAAGAGAAAAAAAGGCTGGATAAGGACAAGGCCGATAAAGCCCTTGAAATGGCTGCAGCCAGGGAGAGGTTGGCCCAAAGAGCCGAGGCAGCGCGGGAATTGAAGCAACAAAAAGATGGAGAGAAACGGGCGAAAGCTGAGCAAGCGCAGGCAGCGAGCAAAGCCCAAGCCGCTGCTAAGGTTCAGGAACAGGCCGAGCGAGCCGCAGCAGCAAAAGAAACAGCTAAGCAAAAAGCTGATGAGGCGCGGGCAGCTGCGCAAGCCAGGCAGGCCCAGGAAGCCCCGGTAAAAGCGGCGAAACAGCAACAGCAGACAACTGCGCAGAAACCAGCTTCGGAAAAACCGAAAACCGCGCCTTCTGTTTCAGCCGAAGAAGCGAAGGAGAATGTGAGAAAGGCGACACGTGCTGTATCAGCTGTTCAGAATGCCCAGGATACGATAGCCCAATATGGTTATCGGGCTCTCACATACGACGAATTTTTGAATGGGCATAAAAAAATGAACGTCGATGATAGGGATTATACTGGAATCAAAGGAGCGTTAGAGGCAGCACGAAATATCTCCACTCCTAAAGTGAACTCGGCTCGCGAAGATGTCGAAAAGAGGCTTCCTCGATTCGCAGAGATCGAGAAAGGGCTCGCAGATAAGGAAAAAGAACTTACCGGATATAAAAGCAAAGGCAAGGAAGAGGACGCCAAAAAAGTCGAAACCGAGATTGATTCTTTAAGAGGAGAACGTCTGACACTTTGTAACGAACTTAAAGTCCCAACTTTGAAGCTTGTTAGAGAGCTTCAGGCAGCTGCCGAAGATTACGGAAAAGGGATACGGGACGCTGCAGCCAGGAAATCCGCGGGATTGCTTCCGCCTGGAGTAAGTGTGAAAGGGAGTGGGACAGTCGCATCGCCATATCAGATTTCCTTGCCGGGAGGCGAGGTGATGCAGACAGCGAAAATAATGCTCGGCCGGAAAAATGATGAGGTTGTTTTCAATATCCAGACACCAAGAACCGCTTTCGAGGATGATAACAAGAAAACGCAGTATTTGGCAGCCTTGTCTGATACGATGAAACAGCTGATGTATACCCGTTATGGGCTCGCCAATGCTTCAGATAGCGACAAACACGAAGTCGATGACAGTGTGTCGAAATATGTTGGCCGGCTCTCGGGGATTGTTTAACAATGCTAGTTGGGGCAATTGAATAAATTGGACTCGGATATTTTTCTATTTTTTCCAAGGTTCCAGGCGTAGGTCCTTTATCCGGGGTCCGGATATCCGTATCTCGACCGAGTTACTATCCTCCTTGCCGAAACACACTCCCCCTCCGCAGGAAAAGAAGGATGAATTAAGCGCGTCAATGCCTGCAGGCAATATCGCGCTGTGCGCATCTGCATTCGGAGAAACAGTGATGACTAAACCGGAGCCGAGAGCCATATATAAGAGGCCTTCATCCGAAAATGTCTTCGCTCCCCGGACATCTGCCTGCAGTGGATAAGCCCGTACCTGGTCCATGTAGGGCGACGTGAAACTGATTTTCGCATCGTTTGTGAGGAAGACGCAGCTTTCCCTGCATGCAAAGCCAAGAACCGCGTGCCTGGTGATTGTCGATATGTCTTTTGGTTGAGGGAAATAGTAGTCGGGCGTCAAGGTGAATGTGGTTCCGGGCATTGCGTTCATCGTGAGCCTGACCATCAGGTTAACCATATCCTCCTTGTCATCTACGATGGAGTAAGAGAGAAGTTTATTCCCGGCAATAGCGAAAACTTTGTCTTCTATGAGTGAAACAGAGGAGGGCGTTTCGCTTCCAAACCCCTGGTCTATCGTGACGCGCGCCCCGTTTCTTTTGGTGTATAATATCTTGTTATCCTTGATTTCGCACTTCGGTTTCGTGGAAGGCGGGACTGACCTTGAGAAAGCCGATTCGAGGTTCCTCCATTCAGGCCTCAATGCCCCTTTCGCCTCATTGATCCAGGAAACCATCGGCAACGCAGAAACCGCGAGGGCGAGGGCTGCCTTCGCAGCGGCCTGCCTCATCCGCCCATGTTCTAGTTTCTGGTGCATCATGTAATGTTATCAGTTATATTTTATAAATACGTATGTGTTATTATTATTGGAAAAAGATATGCCTGAACCGAAGAAAGAACAAACTGGAGGCGCCAAGCTGGCGAACCATGCCCCAGAGGGGTCCATATCCCAGAATAAACGGACTCTCTGGCAGAGGCTGCGGGGCCTCATCAGCGATTTCCCAGTTGAAGAGCGCTCGAGCGGGATAAGGACGAAGATGAACGGGGAATCGAACGACAACAAGAATGGCGTGAGCGCCGGAACGCCCGAAGAGAAGGATGCCGTATCCGAAAAGCGCGAGAGCGAACCAGTCAAATTGAGCGATGAGGAGCAGCTCGGGCATGCCATAAATACGGCATCGAACGGATTGGTGGAAGAATCATACACCATGCTGCTCTCGGGAGTTTTCACGAACCGCGATGCCCAGATGTTCCTCATTCCCCTGATAACCGAACCTGAGAAAGCGGTGGCGCTCCTGCGGAAAGGCGAACTCTGCCCGGAAGCTGAGGCCGAGATTTTAGCGGTGATACGCACGGCAAGGGAAACAGCCATCTCCAACGTACTGTCGAGCGGAAGGTTCTCGAAAGCCAAGAAAATCGCTGTCTTCCTCCCGAATGGCGCTCAGGAGGACCAGAACACCATCATCCTGCCGTATATAATGGATAATATGATGGCAAGCGGAAAGGAGATAGCATCGTTCCAGGATCCTATGAAGGAAGTGGTCTCCTACAAGGTCCACAAAAGCGGCGAGATAATTGCCAAAAGGATGGACAATCTGGATATGTATTTCCCTGACCTCATCCTTCTGCCTGCAGTGGATAGAAGCGCTGCCATCCCTGACCTGAGGCTTGACGAAAAAACGAAATTCAATCCTTATAGCGGAGAGCCTCTCCCGGCTCATGGCCGCTACCTGATAGGCGTATGCTTCGATTTCCAGATCCAGGAAAGCCTGGGCAACGGAAGATACTCTGCTATCGTGGATGAGGTGGTGAGCGAAAAAAGAGGATTGAGGAGCTCTAGGCCGCCGGGACAATGACCGGTCATTTCTTCTTCTTGACGAGTTCCGCGACTTCCTGGGGGTCGACCTGGAGCCTGAATTTCTGCATTATGGCAGTCATGTCGTAGTAGTTCTCCTTCACGAGCTGGTCGAGCATATCGCCCGTTATCCTCTGGAGGCGATAGACCTTCAGCACCGCTTCCACCCTGGCCCCTTTGGCCATGCCTTTCAGCATTTCCGGGATTGCGGCTTTCACGAACGCGCCTTTTTTGTATTCCTCGAAAAGCTCGCCCAGCGTCTTCTCGGGATCTGTCAGCTCTATCCCTTCGCGCCTGAGCGATACCAGGGTGTTCTCGAGAGTGGTCGCGGCGAGCGTAGGGTCTGCCCCGGAAGCCACAAGCTTCTCGAAGAGGTGCAGGTTCCTGGATTTCAGCATGGTCCCTGCCATCTCCTTGTTCAGGATTTTCTCGAGCCTTTTCCGCTTCTCGTCCAGGGACTCGCCTTTCTCTACGCTCTTTAGGAAATCGGTTGTGATGGGTATCGGAGGGACATCGGTCTCGGGGTACATCCTCGCCTTCCCGGGAAGGGGCCTCAGATAGGTCGTCGTCGCGTCCGGATTAGCCCGCCTGGTCTCGCCTGGGACGAAATCCATGTTGGCGCGTTCTAAAACGAAAGAGAGCGCCGTTTCGGCCTGCTCCTTCGGTGCTATCACGAGGACGAAAGAGTCCTGCTCTCCCATGTCCAGTTTCTTGGCGAGTTTCTTCAACTCATCTTGCGATATCGGGTATTTCTCCAGGTTCTCATCGCTGTGGATGATGCCTTTGACTCCGGCACGTTTGGAATAGTCGCTCAGCTCGGTGCCGTATCTTTTACCTGGCTGTATCTCGCGCCCGAGGAGCCCTTTATGCCTCGGGAGATTCATCGCAAGGACTGACGCGCCTGATTTCAATCCGCCCTCTATTATCTTGGCTTTCGAGCTTTTGAAAATCTCCGTCGCGTCGATCGGTTTCGAAGAAATGGGAAGCACCTTGCGGGCCCTGAGCTCTGCGAGCACCGAGACAAGAGCGGTCTGCCTTTTGACTTCTATCTCGAGATACTGGGGAAGCATCTTCAGGTCCTGGGCCCCTTTTATCTCGACTCTCGCTCCGCCGTCTGTCGAGATGTTCACATCCTGCCTTATGGTCCCGAGGCCCCGCGCCACCTTGCCTGTCGCTCGGAGCATCATGCCGATCTTCTCAGCGACCTCAAATAGATGCGCCCCGTCCTTGATATCAGGATCTGTCGTTATCTCGATGAGCGGGATGCCGAGGCGGTCCAGGCGGTATGTCGCCTTGCCTTCTTCATTGGATATTATGCCTGCGCTCTCCTCCTCTATCGCGATGGTTGTGATATGAATCGTGCCCTTCGAGCTCTCGAGGCATCCGTTCAGGGCGACTATCGCTGTCCTCTGGAATCCCGAGGTGTTGCTGCCGTCGATCACCATCTTGCGCATGGGCTGGACTTCATCAACAGGGGTGGCCTGGAGCTCTTTCGCCATCTGGAGGCCGATGCGCAATGCCTCCATATTCATCCTTCCCGGAGGCTCTTCGTCCATCTCGACCAGGCAGTCGTGCTTCTGGAAAACCTGGTATTCGAAGACGCGGTCTTTGGATTTCTCTGCCATGGACGCCTCGTCTATCTCGCCCATCTCGCTCACCACCGGGTGCAGCCTGCGGCTCATGAGCAGGTCGGGCTTCCCCTCGTCGCTCTGCGCGCTCGGGCATCCGCAGAAGAGCTTGTTCGTGTCGAGTCGTTGATGGATTTCTATGCCGATTTTCATGCAGTATCACCTGGAAAGGAGGGGATTCGTATCCCATCATACTATCTGGGTGCCTGAACGCGGGCATATCTCGCCCACATAATCCGTCACCATCATCTCCTTTATCTTCTTCATGTCCTTTGTCTGGCCAAGGACCCAGCATAGTTTGGTGTATGCGGTCTCGGGGGTCCAATCCATGCCGTCGCCTATAACGCCTATGTCCATCAGGAGCCTTCCGCTCGTGTAGACCCTCATGCACAGCCTCCCGTTGATGCACTGCGAGCTCATGACCACCGGGATCCCCGAATCGATCAATGCTTTGACCGGTTCAAGGACGCTCCGAACGCTCTTATCATCAAAGGCATTCGCAGGAAGGTGCCCCAGGCCTGTCCCTATGAACACCACGCCGTCATAGTCGTCCAGCTTAGATATCAATGATGGCTTGATGTTGGGGTGCGAATAGATGAGCGCGACATTGTCGTTCATCTTCTTGGATATATTCATCTCCGATACCGGAGCCCTTTTCCTGTATTCAGAGAGCGGCTTGAACGTCTCTGTTCGGTAATCGACGGAAAACAACGGATCGGAATCTATGGAGTGGAACGCGTCCCTGCGCGACGTGTGCATCTTGCGCACCCTCGTCCCCCGGTGCACATGGCAGTAATCGTCGTTGGTGGTCGCATGCATGCAGACAGATACCTCCGCGAAATCTTTGGACGCCGTGTATGCGGAGTTCAGGATGTTCATCTCGTTCTCGCTGGATGGGCGGTCCGAACTGCGTTGCGCCCCGACGAATACTATCGGGACCGGCGGATTCTGTATCATGAAGCTGATGGCGGATGAGGTGTATGTCATCGTGTCTGTCCCGTGCATGACCACGATGCCGTTGCTGCCGCCTTTTATCTCCTCATCGATAGCATCGGCAAGTAGCCTCCAGTGGCTCGCGTTCATGTCCTCGCTGAAGAGCGAGAATATCTGGCGGGAGTTCACCGCCCACCTTTTCAGCGCCGGGAACGACTGCCTGAGCTCGCTTGCTGAAATCGACGGGTATACCGCCCCGGTCTTGTACTCTATCCGCGATGCTATCGTGCCCCCGCACCCCAGGATGGAGAGGTGGCCGTTCTTGATTCTCTCCTCCGACGATGCTGGCTTCGGGGATGCCTTTGATTTCTCGATGAGTTCTATGGAATCGACCTTGAGCCCGACATTGTAGCCGCTGGAGAGCTTGATGACGAGGATATCGGAATCCCCGTAGTGCGGTCTCGGCATGAGGAAGCCGGTGAATTCGCCGCCCGGCCCCGCGACCTTTATGCGGTCCCCGATATCTATGCCCTTGGACTTCAGTCTCTCTTGCAGCTTCGAGGAGTACATCAGACAACCTTCCTTCATGTGGACGTCGCGTTCGCGCTTATCTTGTATATCTTGACCATGTTGTCCGGCGTGGTATAGACCCGGTCGAAACCAGGTATCGAGTTCAGGAACAGCCCCCGGTAAAGGTTCGAATCATAGAAGCTCCCCTTCCTGTCCTCGTAGCCGGATTTGACGACCCCGCCTTCCAGCCAGATCGGTTCGTCGGTGTAGAA
>CAILMU010000241.1 GCA_903835325.1 uncultured Microcaldota archaeon
ATGAAAGGCTGATAAATCCTGAAGCAGGTCAGTCACAACTAACCTCGTTCTTTTCCTAAAGAGCGCGAGCGATTAATACCGCGGGCTTTAGCCCGCGGATAGCGAGCGCTCAAGATTTGGTTTTACCCGAAGGGTCTTATTCTTCTATCTTTTTTTCACAATCCGTTCGATAGGATTATTTTTCAAATCCGCTTTCGGTTGTGCGCGGGGCCGCCAAGCTGGCTCATCATACCCTGGTTTTTCCCTCATTTCCGAAGCTATTCTATCTTGAAAATGCCCCGCCCACCCGTTTTGTTCGGGTGTGGTCAGCCTTAGATGCCTACCGCCAAACCTGAATGGAGGGATATCCGTCTCTTTTCCGAGCGGAGCATCCTTCAAGCCTTCAAGCAGTCTTTCCGCGGCTTCAGTGGAATCAGGGCCTCTCAATCCTAACATTATGAGGTATTCGACGACTTTGAGCGGTCTATCCTTCGCTATCCTAGCTATGGTCTCCTCCGCGACGGTTGTCCTTGTATTTCGCAAAAGCACCTCTTCATCGGAAATATCTCTTTTGCCATCCGCTCCTTTCAAAGCTCCGATGAGCGTGGAAATCACGGTGCTGTGCCATTTCAGGAAATCAATCCTATCTTCCTGCGATTCCAATTCCAGAAGAAGCTCCGTCAACGGGCCTGCTTTCGCCAAATCGCCCAGGTTGCTATAATGGACAGCGGCCTTTACGACAAGGATGTTCAGATTCCTTCCGGCCAATGCCAACTCAGTGAGATGGCCTTTGTTTTCAGATTCCTCCTCGATTTTCTCAATAATGTCGTTGATCAGCTGGAAAGACAGGTCATGAACGGCGTCTATCGTTTGATCCAAATCCCCCAGTCCATGCGCATCCAATATCTCAAGAAGGACGGAATCCCGGCCTTTTCCGCAACTCTCTTCACCAAGCCTGTCGAAAAGATCAGATACCTCTACGCTAAGCTGATATTTGTTGATAGTCCTTTCGTCTCTTGATGGCGGGATGTCGAAGAAGCGCATCTGTTCACAAATAACTTCTTTAAATAACAACTTTTTATAAATACCAATCAAAACTATTTTTGTATCTTATCGGTTCCGCTAAGCCGGAGCCTGCGCATCAGCATCCTCGTTTCCGAGCGTCAATAGCTCCTCTATATCCAGCTCGCTCTCTTCATCCGAAATCATCAGTATCACCAAGAGTAACCGCGCGCCGGATGCATATAAATACTTGTAACAGAAAATGGCAAATTGTAGTTATTAAACAATCGCGAAAATATCGCCAGCCGGAGATCATGGAAACAGAAAAATTAAATCAGAAAGGAAAAATAAAGAAAAACAAAAAGCGAAAATCCCTCTTACTTCGCCGCGCTCACAACCATGCTGTAGACCCGGTCATACGAGAGCGGGTTCCACGACGATTCAGTCGCGAGCCCGGTCTTGGTGTCGACATTCAGAAGCATCTGGCGCGTGTATGCGTTGCCGGAACCCTGGTCCCTTGCTATCGTCACATAGTGCCAGTTCACGGAATCGCTGACAAGCCTCACTTCGGCTGTCTGCTCTATCCTTAGCGCGACCCAGTATTTCCCGGGAGTGAGCATCGGTTTCGCTGGGAAGGCGAAGCTTATCCAATTGTCGCTGAGCGTCGTGTCTGTTATCGGCCTCTTGACAGAATCAACTATAACTCCGGGGTTCCCGGCATTATCCTTGCGCAGCTCGACCACGACGTTCGTGCCCGGTTGCGTCTGCGAGGATATCCTTTTCAGATAGAACTTGACTGCCCCGAGGTTTATCGCGTTATCTACAGTGAAGCTTTCCCCTCTCCACTCGCTGAATGAGACCGCATCGTTCTCCATTCCCTTGATATCTGAGCTTCCGAGGGGCGCTATCACCCAATCCTTGGAAAGCAGGGTCTGGCCGTTGCCTGTTACCGTCACTTTCGATGTCCCGTCCTTCGTCGCCACAAGCTTGAAGGTCAGGGGCGTAGTGGCGTTGTCGGTCGCGCTCTGCGTGTCCACAGGCACCCCATCCACATTAGCTGTCAATGGCATCCCGCCTGCGCAGGTTACTGTCGCGACAAGGTCCTCGGATTGCGAAAGCACGCTGTTCGTTATCGGCGAGAACGAGTAATCAGGAGTGCAGGCGCCGCTCCCTGGCTGCACCTGGACGGATGGCCCGGTGACAGTCACATTCGGGAGGCCTGTGCCCCCGCTGCCGCCTCCTAGGTTGATGCATCCGAAGAGCAAAACAAATGCCCCAAGGAAAACAAGCGAAATATATTTCAATCCCATATCGTATCTCCTCCCATTCCGATTTATTGATCAGTTACCTGTTTTGTCCTATTATTAGTATAGAGGATGTTTCATCCGCCTTTATTATAAATGCTTTTTGCCGTGTTCAGCGGGCGAATCTGCGGTCGTTATAAAGCCTCTTTTACATATATTGCAACTATGAGCAACGATGCATCCAGAAAGAGAGGCCTACCTTCGTCTCCCATAGCTTTGCCGAATCAGGAGGCCAATCGGCAGCATCCAGCTTCAAGGCCGCCGCCTTTTTCATCCCAAAAGATGCCCTCGGAGCCTCCGGCAGGGCATTGCTCCCCTCCATACTCGGCCTCCATCCTCCAAAGATTGCTATCCATATTCCCGGCCGACCAGAGAAACAATGTCGGAATCCGCGGCGATGAGCTTTTCCTCGGGGCCACAAAAATCGGCGGATATTCCGACGGCAGGTTCCTGGTGGATCATAAGCTGGCGAAACCGGCCGTGAAACTGATGCCCCTGTTCACGGCCCTTCTGGAAGAGAAGGGCACCGTCGTCTTCTATGAAATAACCGCCTCATCGATAACCGTGTGCGCGGGCAAGGAGCTTGGGAAAAAGAATATCTTCTACCCATTGGTTTAGATCATCGATGACCTATACTATTTTAAATATATATCCGACAATAATATATCAGGAGCTGATATATATTCCCTCAAAAAGCATTATGGAGATACTCGGCCAGAAGCACCACCAGTACGCGAAACTGATGATGGCCTCCTTCATCCTTTGGCTGATTTCCAAGAAGCCCCGAAACGGCTACGAGCTGATAAGGCTCATCAACAAGGAGGTATGCTACACCACGGTAGGCACCGGAATCGTCTATCCATTGCTCGCCTTCCTCACAAATGAAGGGCTTATAAAAGTTAAAGCAGTTTCCCATGGGAAGAGGCTCAGCAAGGATTACACGCTAACCGAGAAAGGAAAGAAGCGCCTCAAGGAATTCAAGAAGCAATTCTTCCGCTCAGGCCTAAGAGCGGAATTCATAAGAGAGATGATAGGATGAAAACCCCAGCACCAAAGGAAGGGAAAGGAGAATCTGAGAGGTCTTCCACATCCCGTGCCGGAGGGTCCGGTTCCAAAGAGGTCCTGCGCCTGGACGAAGTGAGCAAGATCTACAAGATGGGAACCGTTGATGTGAAAGCCCTCGATCGCGCGAACCTCGTAATCCGCAAGGGCGAACTCGTCGTCATCATCGGCCCTTCGGGTTCCGGGAAAAGCACGCTCCTGCATATCATGGGCCTCCTGGACACCCCTACAAAAGGCCACCGCTACATAGACGGCATAGACACAACCAATATCAACGAAGCGCAGCAGGCGAGGATACGCGGGCACAAGATAGGCTTCGTCTTCCAGCGCTTCAACCTGATACCAAGCCTGACCGCGCTCCAGAACGTGGAGCTCCCGATTATCCTCTGCGGGAGCTGCGAGCGGAACGGCAAGGCGCGCAAGACCCTGGAGAGCCTGGGGATGAGCAACCGCCTCGACCATTACCCATCCCAGCTATCCGGAGGCCAGGTGCAGAGGGTGGCTATCGCACGGGCTCTTGTGAACGAACCCGAGATAATCCTAGCAGATGAACCGACAGGCAACCTGGATTCGAAAACCGGGAAAGAGGTCCTGGAGATACTTTCCGACCTGCACAAGCAGGGCCGGACCATCATCATAATCACGCACGACGAATCCATCACGAGGATCGCCCAGAGGGTGGTCAGGATAAACGATGGACACATAGAGGAATGATTTTTCAAGGTGAAAACTATGGACAGGAACATTTTCGCAATAGCATTGGCGCTAATGGTGTTTGCCAGCATATCTTTTGCAGGCATCTCAATCAACGGCTACACGGTCTCGGAGACCACATTCAAGCCAGGCCAGCCTGGCGTCGCGACCGTCACAGTGACGAACCCGACAGGAGCGGACAGGGTGACAAGCCTCACGCTCACGATAGATACGCCTTTTGAGATATCTCTCTCGGCAGCGCCGCAACTGGCTGACCTGAGCGCAGGCGGTTCTGCTGTCGTATCGATACCGTTCAAGGTGAAGCCGGACGCGAAACCCGGAATCTACCTCATCAACGCAATCTTCAAGGGATATTCCTCCGACACGACGGGAGGATCCAACCTCGTCACGAACACGGTCTCGATACCGGTCACCATCGTGCAGACCCCGATTTTCAACTTCAACACGGACAACAACCTCCTTTCAGGGATAGACGATGTGACGCTCACGATAACGAACAACGGCGGCGCCGCCAGCAACACGCGCCTGAGCATCTCCGGCGGAATATCGCTCTATGGAAAGAACGAGATATTCCTCGGCGACATCACAGATTCGGCCACCACCCGCCTCCAGCTCGATTCGAGGAGCGCCTCTGACGGCCCGACAGACATGCAGATCGTCATGAACTACGATGACGAACTGGGCAACCCGCACACAGAGACTTACCCGATAAGGATGACGGTCAAGAAACAGAGGCTCGATGTCACGTTCCTCCAGAACTCGGACGTGATAACCCGCAAAGAGTCTTCAGTGACCCTCGGAATCAAGAACGATGGAAACACCACATTGATGGATGTGCGCATGAGTTTTTCCGGCAACAGCTCGATACGGCTCAAGGACAGCAACGAGCTGGATTTCGGAGACATCTCCCCGGGCCAGACCGCGACAGCGACGGCATCCATGTTCGCCGACCTCTCGCCGGGGCTCAACAACGTCCCGACGACCCTAAGCTGGACAGAGAAGGATGTCGCGAAGACGCAGGATGTCCAGGTCCCGCTCACGATAAGCTCGGACGCTGATGTGGGCGTCTATCTCGAAGCCAAACCATCCCCATTGACTGTGGGGCAGGAGCACACGATATCCGTCCTGGTCTCGAACCTTGGTTCGTATCCGATAGAGAACGTGGCGGTCAGCTTCAGCTCGGATTCCCTGAGCTCGCTCGACATATCCACGGACCAGTACATCGGAAGCCTGAACAACGACGACTTCAGCACCGTGCAGTTCAAGGAGAAGGTCGGCGCTGTCCCTGACGGCCAGTACCCGGTCGATATCAAGGTCACATACCGCGACAAGTCCGGCGAATGGAAGACCAAGGACATCAAGCAGACGGTGAGCATATACAACACGCCCGTGGCGGCGTTCGACCCGCTGATACTGGTGCCGGTTGTGCTCATTCTGGGAGTCCTTGTATGGTACTTCAAGTTCCGCAAGAGCAACAAGGCAGCATCCAGCTGAATCTGAGCTAAACCCACGCAGGTCTGTAGCCGATGAAACTGGATGACATGTTTTTTTATTCTTTGAACGCCCTTCGCCAGCGGAGCATTCGCTCCTGGCTGACGATACTGGGGATAGTGGTCGGGATAACCGCGATAGTGGTGCTGATAGGCCTTGTCCAGGGCCTGCGCAACTACTTCACCGACCAGCTCGCCACATTCGGCTCTAATTCCATAATCATCCTGCCGGTCAATCTCCAGAGCGGAGCGAACCCGAGCGCATCATCCTACCTTCCAAGCAACGGAAAGCTGTTCATGAAGGACTATGACCGTATCAAGGGCATACCTGGGATAGAGACGATAACCCCGATAATCAACGGCAGGGCCACAGTGCAGTACAAGGATACGCCGATAACCACCAGCGTCCTGGGCGTGGATCCGGTCGCCTATCTGAACTCAGTGACGTCAATGAAGATATACAAGGGCAGGTTCCTCCAGAGCGCCGACCAGAAATCCGTGGTGATCGGCTTTACGGTCTCGAACGACACTTTCAAGGACGAGGTGCCCCTTTCAGCGACCCTGAACATCTCCGGCGAGTCATACCGGGTCGTCGGCATATTGAACAAGTCCGGAAGCTCCTTCAGCAACCTTGATTCCTCCATCATCATCCCGTTCGATCAAGCGAAGGTGATGTTCCAGGACGTCTTGGCCGACCGCGAGATAAGCATGATACGGATAACAGTGAAAGACGGCGAGAGCGTCAAGGACGTCGCTTCGCGAATCGAAGACACGATGCTCGCCGCGCACCGCGTGACCGAAGACGACAAGGATTTCAGCGTGATAACCTCGGATTTCATCAACCAGCAGCTCGATTCGGTCCTTGGGATTTTGGGATTGTTCCTGGGCGGAGTCGCGAGCATCTCTCTTGTCGTAGGCGGGATAGGGATAGCGAACACCATGTTCATGAGCGTCACTGAACGCAGGCGCGAAATCGGCATACTGAAATCGCTCGGCGCGCGAGAGATCGAGATAGAACGGCTGTTCCTGGTGGAGAGCAGCATGATAGGCATGGCCGGCGGCTTTCTCGGGCTGGTGATAGCCTACGGCCTCGGCTTCATCATAACGCTTGTTTCCGGGGTCGATGTCGCGATATCGCCCCTTGTCGTGCTCGGAGCTATATCATTCTCCGCTATCGTAGGGATTGTATCCGGGCTGTTCCCGGCAAGACAAGCAGCCCGTCTGGATCCTGTGGAGGCGCTCACGGTATGAGGCCCCAGGATATAGTGGCATATTCATGGAGGAGCCTCACCAGGACGAGCCTGCGCTCCTACCTCACAGTGATAGGGATAGTGATAGGCGTGCTCGC
>CAILMU010000242.1 GCA_903835325.1 uncultured Microcaldota archaeon
CCGGCGCCTCCGGGCCGCTTCCCAAAGCCTGCGCCCTGATGGTGCTGATGTCCATTTGCTGCTCGCGCAAAGTCAGGCTCAACCCGCCTAGCTCAAGCTTGGCGCCCAGTTCCAGTTGAAACTCTTGCCGCACCGTCCCGTTTACCGAGGTGCCCTGGCCGCTGCGGTCTACAAGAATCGTCTGGCCGTCTCTGGTCTCGATATCACACTGATGACTGGCGATGGTCGGGTCCGGCAAGGCCAGATCGTTAGTCTGATCCCGGCCGATCTTGAAAAGCTCCTTATCAACCGGTACGGCGATTATGTTTGTTCCTGCTCTAGAGACGATGATCTCCAGCATGACGATTTATCCTCCTATGATCTATGAGTAGCTTATCCACTAACTATCAGTTTTTCAATACTATTCAGGCGATTGTTCAGACAAATCCACACCGCACATGAGCTCCTTGATCTCATCTGTTTCCGGCATCTCAAGCCGCATGGCTTCTTCCAAAGCCAGCCTCAATAACGGCAGCACCTTTTGTTGTGCGAGATTACCACCCATTTCAAGGTAGATCTTGGCCAGACAGACCCGGACCTTGACCAGGGTTTTGGCGTCGCCGATCCCTTCACAGAAGGTCAGCATGTTTTCTATGATCTGCGAGGATTCATACAGTGCTCCGCGGGCTTGATGAACGCTGGCCACCTTAATCATCACGGCGGCCATGGCGTCGATATTCCCAAGTTTCTCCATAACCGGTATAATCTCGTCGGTATAAATGCGTAGTGCGCCTTCGAGATCTCCGCTATCCTGAACGATATCAGCGATTCCATTCAAGGTGACGGTAACAGCTCGGAGGTCGCCGGTCTCTATGAAACCAGGTAATGCTTCTTGTCTTAATATCCGATGAGCGTCTTCAGTCTTTCCATGTGCCTGAAGCATCTCAGCCATCATAGTCATAGTCAAGGCGCGGGAATGGATATCTCCGGCTTTTTCGAAGACAGGTAACACTTCCTGCCTGATAATTTCTAGAGCCTTGTCCAGCTCTCCGCGAGCAAAGAATATTTCAGCGATATGCCCCTTGGCTGTGGCCCTCGCGCTGGTATCTCCAAGTTTTTCATAAATGGGCAGCTCTTCTTCCAGGTGAATACGCATAGCTTCGTCCAATTGTCCCTGTTTTATAAGGATGCAAGCCGTATTACCCAGGTGTACGGCGTAAGAACGTTCGTCACCAATTTCTTTTAACACACGCAATGCCTCTTTGAGTAAATCCGTGGCCTCCTCGAACCGCCCATTCGCTTGGTACAGGTAAGCAATTCTCCCAAAGGTCAAGGCGCGGTGCCGGACATCGCCAAGCTTGTCGAAGACAGGCAGCGCCTCTTCCTGTAAGATTCGCAATGACTCGTCTAATTCTCCCGCTGTTTTATAGATATCGGAGATGAGACTCATGGTCATGGCACAAGAACGTTCATCCCCAAGCTCTCTGAAGAGCGGCAACGCATCGTCTTTCAAAATGCTTAACGCATCGCCCAATTGGCCTTGCTCCTGAAGATACTCGGCGAAAGCGACTACCTGCTCAGCACG
>CAILMU010000243.1 GCA_903835325.1 uncultured Microcaldota archaeon
GTCAGTTTTTTATACTAATTTGTGTTACTGAGATTACCTTTCACGCTGTTTTATTAAGCAAGACGCTTTATGTATTTTAGTCAGATCTTGGCGGTGTAGCTCAGACGGTTAGAGCATACGGCTCATATCCGTAGTGTCCGGGGTTCGATTCCCTGCACCGCCACCACTTGAATTAGACAAAAGCCTGGTACTAAACCAGGCTTTTGTTTATCCGTACTGAAAGAGGCAGTAGGGGCAGCGAGTTCCATATGTAAATATCATGCTATAAAAAACAGATTTCTCATGAAGAAGCAATTTACTCCCAACCCGTGGATCAAAAATCCGCACGTGCAGACGATTTTGGGCTCCCTGAACATGCGGGCTCGCGGTCGCAATGCGATGGTGGAATGCGCAAAGGAAACGATTATTGACGGGGGAAACGGCGTACGATTGCTGGGCTATCACTCCTTGCAATCCCTTGGAAAATCCAGAGGCCTTGTCACGTTGATACACGGATGGGAAGGAAGTTCCGACTCGACATACGTACTTTCCACAGGGAAACATCTGCACAACAAGGGTTATGACATATTTCGGCTTAATCTGAGAGATCACGGCAACAGCCACCACTTGAATGAAGGTCTTTTTCATGGAGCTCTCATAGAAGAGACATTTCAAGCCATTTACAACATCTCTCGTTTGTCCGAAAACAGACCGTATTGCGTCATTGGCTTTTCCTTGGGTGGAAATTTTGCACTTCGCATAGCAGTGAAACACTCTTCATCGAAAATCCCGAATCTTAGACAGGTTATCTCCGTCAGTCCCGCCCTTGATCCTTATAAAGCCACCTTATCAATCGATGCAAGTCTTGCCATCTACCAATATTACTTCCTCAAAAAATGGAAAAATTCGCTTAGAATAAAGCAACAACTTTTCCCTGATAGATATGATTTTCAGGACATCTTAAAGATGCAGACATGCATGGCCCTTACTGAGGCAATCATGCCCTACTATCCAGATTTCAAGAGTTACACCGAATACTTTAGTCAGTACACCTTGCGAGACGATTTTTTCAGCAAGCTGGCCGTTCCTGTTACCATCATTGCCTCTGAAGATGATCCCATTGTGTCTATCGATGACGTCCGTGGGTTGAAGGAAAGCAGATATCTTAGTCTTTCTCTTCAGGCATATGGGGGACATTGCGGCTTCATTGAATTTTCGCCCCTCAAATGCTGGTATGAGGAGGAGATTGAACGAATCTTAAGCGGGTCGGAAGAAACGTAATGAACATTATAAATGCCGAACGCCTTTCGAATAAGGACCAATTTATCTCTTTAGTAATAGAGAGGCTGGGCACGTGTTCCATTGATTTTACAGAACAGATGAGTTTTATTAAAAGAACCAGAGATGATCGAGAGGTTCACTCAGCCGCAGGTGTTTTGCTACTTTTGCATTACACGGGCGATGACCCTGCAGCATTAAGTAATAACGGTGAATTCATTTTCCAGCTTATTAAACGTTCTTCAAGCGTTGCGCAACCCGGCGACCTCAGTTGCCCAGGGGGCTTGTTACACGGCTTTCTGGACCCCATTTTGACGCCCTTAATCTCAACGGGAATAATTCCCGTTTTTACAGGTGATCCACTGAGATACGCCAGAATGAGGGAC
>CAILMU010000244.1 GCA_903835325.1 uncultured Microcaldota archaeon
AGATCTTTTTCGCCTTCCTCAACCTCTCGATCCGGTCGAAATGAGCGAATATGGCGGCGAAGGCGCCTTTGGTGTCCAGATCGTCGTCCATAGCCTTCTCGAAATCAGAGATCAGGTCCGCCGAGATCCTTTTCCCGATACGCGTGCCTTTCGTTCCGCTTTTTCGTTGGCCGGGTTCGGTCTTTTCCCCCCTTTTCGCGATGCGCTTGAGCCTTTCAATCTCGAAAGCCGCTTTCTCGCATCCGCAAACCCTTTTCTCGAACATCTCGAATTCGAAATCCAGCCTGCTGCGGTACCTCTCGGAGATGAGGTAGAAGCGCAGGCATTCGGGATGGATCCCGAGGGCGAGCAATTCCTTGACATAGATGATGTTACCGGTCCGTTTGGACATCTTCTTCCTGTTTATCGTGAGGTGCTTGGCATGCATCCAGAAATTGGCAGGCATCGTTCCGTTAGCCGCCATGCTTTGCGCTATCTCGTTCTCATGATGCGGGTAGATGTTGTCGGTCCCGCCGCAGTGGATATCGAATCTTTCCCCCAGGTAATAGGTCGACATGGCGCTGCATTCTATGTGCCAGCCCGGCCTGCCCCGCCCGAAAGGGCTCTCCCACCCTATACTCCCATCCCCTCTGCTCCATCTCTTCCACAAGCGGAAATCCCAAAGGCCCTCGCGGGAATAATCGTCCCCTTTCGCTTTGCCCAGGTACCTGCGGTTATTGATGCGCCCCAACCTGCCGTAGCGCTTGAATCTGCGGATATTGAAATACACCCCGTCCTTACCATCCAGGCAGTATCCGTTCTCGCATATCCTCCTGATGAACCTTATCATCTGCGCTATATGCTCCGATGCCTTTGCCAAAACATCCGGCCTCGCCATCTTCAGTGTATCATAATCAGCCAAGAATGCGCGTATCCTGTCCTCTTCAAGGGCATCGAGCCTCTTGCCTTCGGCCCTCGCCTCGTCTATCGCTTTGTCCTCGATATCAGTGATATTCATGACGCGCTTGATCCGATATCCTTTGTATATGAGATACCGGACAAGGATATCCTCGAAAAGGAAGGTCCTGAAATTCCCGATATGCGAATAGTTGTAGACCGAAGGGCCGCATGTGTATATCCTGACCGGGCCGGGTTTCAGAGGCCTGAACACGCGCTTACGGTGAGATAGCGTATCGTAGAGCTTCAGCATCGGTGCCATCTCATCGCTTCATGATTATATATTTTCCCAATCCAAATCATTCCATGTTCCACGAACTGGAGTCTGATCCGAAAACCGCCCTCAAAGGCGTTCCGGCCGCGGTCGTCGCCTTCTGCGCAACATGGTGCACTGATTGCCAAGAGACCGAAGCCTATGAGAAAAAGCTTTCGGAGGAGTACGACGGCAAGGTCAAATTCTACAGGTTCGATGCAGTGAACAACGAGGAGATAGCCGACAGGTTCAAGGTAGAGGCCTATCCGACATATGTCTTCTTCAGGAAAGGCAGGGAGGTGCGCGGCATCCTAGTCTGCCCTTATTCGGAAGCCGAATTGAGGAACTGGCTCGAATCAAAGCTCGGCCGTTCGGCATACCGTTGAGAGAGATCCCCGATTTTTTCGTGAGGCGCTTCCAGCGACCCTATTAAAAATATTGTGTTATAAAATATTAATAGGTGTATGCTAAATGTCATCCAAAGAACAGGAAATGAAGGAGACGAAGCAACGGATAGAAGCGAGGGGAATGGGCAGGAATCATCTGAAGATGGCCTATGCCCCGCTCCTTGCGGCGCTGGCCGTCGGTTCATCGAGCGCTCATTACGGCTGTTCATCCCATGACAAGAAACCATGCGCCGAGGATCTAGGCATCTGCCTGCATGGAAAGCAGACTATTTTCACCAGCACGAATGCGGCTTTCAGCGATTTCATAATCGTCGGGGATGTCAGGTTGGTCTTCGCGAAGATTAACGGAGGCGCAGCGACGCTCGAACTGCATCCACTCAAGACAAAAGACTGCATAGACTCGAAAACAGAGACGAGCAACGGCACCCAGATGATAAGAAACAGCCCCGGAGATATGGTGCTCCAATCAGTATCGGTCCAGAATGAAGCCAAATCCACGCTTGCCTTAGGATCACGGACGTACAACGTCACCCCGCATGGACTGGGGACTGGAGCGCAGAGCGCAGATATAGAGGTAGTCTGCCCGGCTTCCGAGACGCCGCCATATTCCGCTGTCCAACCTGAGCAGGACACGACTGCATGCAGCTATTCGCTCGGCATGTGCCTTTCAGGAGGTTTCAGCTATTCCACAAACGCTTTTGGTGAGACATCATCCATGTCGCTCATAATGGGCGATGTCCGCGTATTGGTCAGCAGACCGAGCGGGAATTATGCCGTTCCGCAAATCCTCGTAGCCCTTACTGCCATATCGCCGGTCGATTGCTTCAAGCAAATCGGAGGGAACGACTCATCCGAAGCCGGCGCAGCGACCGCCAGTTATGTGCAATACGAGCCCGAGATCATCCGGTTCCAGGTAAACAGCAGCGATATCCAGCCCGGTGTCAAGCCCGACATACAATCTTATCCCCTAAACGACCGCAAATACACGCTTACTGCGAACAATCTGGATGCCAGCAAGCTCGACATCTCGATGGCCGTGGATTGCCCTAACCAGCAATGAAAAGATAAAAAAAGATTTGAAAATGAATAGAAAAAACGAATGATCGCTCTTCACTCCATGAAGAATGCCGCTGTCGGCGGGTCGGGCTTCTCGCCTTTCCTCTCGCGGATCAGGCGCACGACTTTAGCGACAAGATCCTTCGGCATCGGGTGGTATCCGGCATATTCCTGGTACCAGATGGCCCTGCCCTGCGTGACACCGCGGAGGTCGTTCGCGAAGCCGAACATCTCGGCAACAGGCAGGTTCGTCGTTATCGTCGCGTTCTCGCCTTCCTGCGTCATGTCGACCAGCTGGCCTCTCCTTCCGTTCGTCAGCGTGATGACATTGCCAGCGTAATCCTGCAGGGTGTTGATGAGCACCTTCTGTTTCGGCTCAAGCAAGGAAACCCCGGCGGTCAGCATGGCAGCGTAGATAGCCCTTTTGGCTGTCGGGATCATCTGAGCCGGGCCCCTGTGGATGTTGTCTTCATGCAAAGTCGCATCCATCAGTTTCACCTTAACCCCGCTCATCTTTTCCTTGGCAAGCGGCCCCTGGTCGAGGGCTTCCTCGAAACCCTGTATCAAGAGCTCCTCGACTTCGTTAAGGTATTGCACACCTTTCGTGTCGTTGATGAAGACGCTCTGATTGTGGATATCATAGATGCTCCTGGCCTCGTCGCGTTCCATGCCGAGCTCCACCAGTTTCTCCCAGACCTCCCTGCCTTTCGGGCGCCCTTCCTTCACAACGCCGTCGATTATGGCCTGAATAAGCTGCGGTTCAAGCGGCTCCACCGTGACCTTAATCTTGTTGTGCTTGTTCGGCGATTTTCCTTCGACGACAGGAGATTTCCCTAAAAGAGATTCCCGGTACACGACTATGGGGGGCGACGTGATTATCGGCACCTTCTTCTCGTTCGTGATCTTGTACTCGATTATCTCCAGGTGCAGTTCGCCGTTCCCGCTTATCAGGTGCTCTCCTGTCTCGGCGAGGGTAACCTTGATGGTCGGATCCTCTTTCGAGATGCTTCTCAAAGCCTCGATCAGTTTAGGGAGGTCTTTCTGCTCCTTGACCTCGATAGATTTCGTGATGACCGGCTCCGAGTAGTGCTTTATCTGCTCGAACGGCTCTATCGGCTCCGAGGATATCGTCTCTCCGACATATACATCCTTCAGGCCGACGACAGCACCGATGTTCCCGGCCATGATCTTGTCAGCCGCGACCCTGTCCGGGCCCATGTAGATGCCGACCTGCTGGACCTTAGCGTATGCCTTTTTGGAAGAGATGTATAGCTGCATGCCTTTCTCCACAGTCCCGGAGAAGAACCTGATGACAGCGACTTCGCCGGCATGCTCGTCGTAAACGACTCCGAAGCAGACACCTATGGGTTTCCCTTTCGGGTCGCAGGCGAGCATGGTTTTCGCTTCTTCCGTGTTCAGGTCGCCATGTTTCCAGAGGACCGGGA
>CAILMU010000245.1 GCA_903835325.1 uncultured Microcaldota archaeon
GCTGAAGGCCGAACCTCCGCTCCGCTTCCTTGTCTCTATCCTGCCTCTTTTTGCATGGGTTGCCACCTCGCTCATGAGGCTAGAGCTAGGGTGCACTCTCTTTCTGGGACTGGTTGCCATGCGCATAAATTCAAGATTAGATTAATAAACATTCCCCCAACCCAACGAGGAGAACGCTGACCGCATTTTTACTGTTTAGGTGGGAAGGATTATAAACATAGTTCTACACTTAAATTAACATATATCCGGCATGACCAGTATCCGTGATTTCAATGAAAAGGATGGATGCAAAGGCCCCAGGCACATACTCCCCAGCCGAAGGCAGCCCCCTGCGCTCGGATGTCCTCTCAAAGCTGAAAGACAAATCAATCAAAAGCATCATTCCCGACAGCCAGGCAGTCGACCGCGCTTTCAACCATCTATTCGGCTTCGAACCATTGGTTTCCGTCAGCCCCGAAGATGAGAAGGTCCTTGAAGGGCACATGAGGAAGAGGCTTTCGCAGAGATATTCGCTTTATATCGGATTGACAAATGCGTTGCTTTCCGGCAGGATAAAAATCGTTGAGGATTTCAAAAGGGACGTCATAAGGCTAGCTACCAGGAAGGAGATAGCGATGATGCTCATTGGAGGGTCGAAGAGCAATTGGTGGCTTCAGGAGCGCAGAAGTGAATTTTTTAGTTCATATTTCGGTTCACATGATGTGTTTCAATGCTACGGCTCACGCGGACTGAAAGGATATCCGATAGATGTCAGCGCGCATGTGAGCGAGCTTTATGAAAAAAACAAAAGAACGGTCCGCGTATTGGATGTCGGTTCCTGTGACGCATATATGCTCTACCAGCTCAAGAAGGAATTCGGCAAGCGTGTGGAGACCCACGGATTGAGTCCGTTCGATGAGGCGCACTTCAAGATCGATTATTACCATAAGCTGACAGCAGAGCGCCTGCCGGCGGAATTCAAAGGTTATTTTGACGTGATTGTCTCCAACCGCATATTGGAATACGTCCTCCTGCCTCATCATGCCCTGGAAAACATCGTCCAGTCGATAGCACCCGGGGGCAGGGCGGATTTAGAGTGGAACGACCATAGGCTTCCGATCATGGAATCTCCGGAATTGTCATCGTGCCTTGACGGATACCTGCGGTGCGGGTCGCTCGATGATACTTATGAGCTGCTTAAAGCTGGGGAAGCAGAAAACAGGCATGCGGAACTCCCAGAGGCTCCTGGGGTCCTTGAAAATATTGGCCAACTCCTGACCAAGGATCCTATATACATGGGGACAGTGCTCGCTTGGTGCAAAGAGATCGCGGATTTGATGAAAGCAGAGGGCATCGAAACAAAAATAACCAGTTGGGGAAAGAATTTCGTATGGGTGCCTGCCAGATTGCTAATCGAGAGGAAAGAGTAGGTCTGATTTTTCTTTGCGTATTTTCTCCAATAATTTCCTGTTCAAACTTTTAGAGCTGTGATTTTCTGGTACGCGTAGAGGTAATGGCCGGCCCCGACCAGCAGGTAAGGCAGGGAAGCCCATGGGTTCTTGCTGATGATTCCTATTATCAGGCCGAAGATGGCGAAGAAGCCTGGGAACGATAGGAGCGCGAGATGATTCTTCTCATCGCTTATCATCGATGGGAAGAGGACGAGATGGAACAGAAGGATATCGGCCATGCAGACCGCACCGAGAACGATGGGAAGGAGCGAATCGCTTCCCAGATACGGCGCTATCATTGCCTGGATGGAGAAAGGCAAGGTCGCACCTTCGCTGCTGGTCGCGAAGAAGAGCACGAAAAGTATCAGAGGATATAGCATCCCGAGGGAGAGATATATCATGTTCTTGTTTTGGTCTTCCATCTCGATCACCGTTTCCATTTTTTATTCCGCAACCCATCGTTATCGTCAGCCCTCATGGCTTTTGGATGCCAAGTTCGTTTCGTTATCGTCATGCCTCATGGTTTTCGATAACCACCAGCATTTTGCCCTAAGAGATACATATGACAAAAGGCTTGTGTATGGGGAAACTGAGATTTGAACTCAGACAACTAGCTCCCAAAGCTAGCAGCATACCAGGTTAGCTCATTTCCCCGAAACCAAACTTATACGAAACTGCCTGATTGGAAACAGATATTCCTTTTGTTTTATAAATCGGTTCAGTTCTCGGCCTTCTTCACAAGGACCATGACAGTCCTGAATTTCTTCACGCAGAAACCATATCTTGAATATAGGTCCACCGCAGGGTTGTCCGTCTTCACCTTCAGGAAAATCGGCTTCCCGCTCTTCCTCATCAACGCCATCGCGCGCTCGATGAGAAGCGCGCCCACCCCCTGGTTGCGCATGGAATCCATCACGCCTATCCCCTGAAGAAGGAGATGCGGCCCGTGGTTTATCACATGCACGAAACCGACCGGAGTGCCTCCTAGCTCGGCGACGATTATGATATCGTTCTCGCTGAGTTTGACTATCGCGCATGGGAAGATGAGGCCGATCAGGCCTTCGACCGATCTGTGCTCGGACGGTTTCAGGACCCGGGTGCTTATCATAGGATCATAACGATATGAAATCCACGTCTATCCTTTTATCCTTTATCTCTATAGAGCAGGCGTGCATGCGGTTGGCCGGAGGGAGCTTGATGAGGTACGTCTCTCCCAGCTTGTCGGTCCCCATATGCTCGTGCACATGGCCGAATATCGCCGCGAAAGGCTTCTTCTCGTTGATTATCTTCAGGATTGATTCGCTTCCTATCAGGCGCCCCATCAGGACCTCGTCGAAATGGCCTTTCGGCGGGCAGTGGAGCAGGAGTATGGTGTTATTGTCGATAGGCAGCTTGGATAACCCGGCATAGAAATCGTCTTCGCTGAATTCTCCGTATGTTCCGAACGGGGTCGGCAGGCTGTAGCCGAAACCCACGACATTCAGGCCGTCCTCTATCTCTATGCGCTTGCCATGGACGCTCTGCGGGCTTTTCTGCAGTATCTTGTTGACGGCCTCGTTGTCCCAATTCCCTGGGATTATCAGGCAGTTCGGCAGGGAATCGAGAAGAGACAATGCGAAAGAGACGTTCTGGGAGATGTCCCCGCACACGAAGACGCGGTCGTGGGACTTGGCTATGAACTTCAGCCTCTCGAGCGCGACCTCCTCTTCATGGATATCGGAGAATGCCAGGATCCTCATAATCATTTCACCAGGTTCTTTCAGCCGGTTTCACGATGGAAATGGCAGGGTCTCCTGCTTCATTCCGGGGGCGCAGGAGATTTCCCGGGCGCGCCTTTCTCAGCCCCGCCTTTCGCTTTCTTCCTTTCGTATTCGGCCATTATCTGGTCGTAGCGGGTATCGAAATCCTTCTTCAATTCAGCTGAGATATCCCTTTTCGTGAATGCGTCTGCCCGGACAGCCAGAGCCAGCTTGTTCGCAAGTGCGCGCGCTATCTTCCCGCGAACCATCTTCGGCGATGCGGAGATCCTCGGGTGCTGGAATATTATTCCGTGCTTCGGCGGGTCTATCCGCTTGTTCTTCAGGTGCTTGAAGAGCGCCTTCTCGGCCCCGAGAACCTGTATCGTGCTTGCAGGAAGGATGGCGAGCCTCATCAGGGATCCCACATGGGATACGAGTTTGGCCGCAATCTCAGGTCCGCCGACGATAGACATGTTCGGGCATATCTCGATAGCGAGCGTCTTCTGGTAAGCGAGATAATCGTCGCGCAGTTTTCCGAGAGAGATTATCTCCCGGGCGAGCGTGTGGCACTGCGACATATCGGCAGGCTGGAGCATCGCCCCCAGGCTTTTCTCGCTGGAAGCGACGATCTCCTCTGCTTTCTTCTGGCCGAAGACGGTCGCGAGCTCCTGGATGTCAAGGTTGGCCCGATCGATGTTCAGGACAGCCTCGCAGTATTTCAGCTTGTCGTCCATGCGCAGTTCCGGGAAATAGATGCCGTACCAGTCCTCGAGCCTCTCGCCGAGCTGGTTGATGATGCGGTCGAGGTCCTCTATGGTCCTGGTCACTCCGCCAAGGAGCATATCCCTGCTCCGGAGGGCCGCGCTCAGGCTCTCCTGCGACCTTTTCATGAAACGTGCGCGCTTGTCCCTGCGTTCTCCGCCTTCGCCGGATTCGCCTGGGCCGCCGCGCCGTTCGTATCCGCCCCCTCCCCCTCCAGAGCGTTCGCGTCGGTTGTAACCGCCATATCCGCCCCGGCGTTCATCTCCACCCCTACCTCTATCGGAGCGTTCGCGATTTCCATAACCGCCGCTGGATCGTTCGTTCGGCCGTTCGCGGTTCGGGGATGTGCCGCTGGATCGTTCCCTGTTCTCGCCGCTAGGTCTCTCGCGGCCGCCGAAGCCGCCGCTCGGCCGTTCGTGGTTTCCATATCCGACGCTCCGCTCGGGCCTTGGGCCTCCGCCGGAGCGTTCCCGGTTGGGATATCCGCCGCCTTCGCGCCGTGAGCCCTCGCTCCCACCTGCGCCTTCGCGTCTTGGAGCATTGTAGCTGCCTTGATTGGGCCTTCCGCCCCGCCTGTTCTGCCGTCTATCATCCTTGCCGTACATGAAAATGAGCACCTCTAAGGATGAAGTTGCCCGCAACAGTTTAAAAACAGCATGAAAACCGCGCCGATAGCAGGCGGTATTCCTGAACGTCGCTGGGGAGCGGGCGCCGGAGTATTTAAACGGTTCGCTCGAATATGTGGTTCATGAACGACGCAGAGAAATTGACGAAGGATGCGGTGGGCAACGGCGGAGTCCTGGCCCTGCTCTATTTCGATATCCATGCGGCCACGAAAGAGGCTGTCCAGGAGCTCGGGACCGGATTCATCAACAGCATCATCCAGAGGCCCGGCGTCGTCTTCGCATACGGCGAGATAGAGGAGCCCTTCAACGCGGGCGACAAGAAGAACTGGACGAGCAGCATCGAGCTCAAGGTGCTCACAAAAAGCTTCTTCGTGCTCGCCAACATATGCATGGACCACTGCCCCTACAATGTGGAGATAACGCAACCGAACGAGATTAAGCTGCCCCTTGCGCAGGCGCACGAGCTGCTCTGGACCATGTCCACGATAACAGCCGAGTACAAGAGGTACATACTGACGAAACTGGCGAAACCCGAGGAGCTCGCCTCCATCCAGGAGACCATGATGTACCGCGCCCAGAAAGGCAGGGAGATAATGGGCAAGAAGGCCAAACCCCCCGCCGGCGGAGAAGAGAAGGGCAAGGGCGGGAAGGAAGAGAAAGGCAAGTGATGCCGACCGGACGATGGATCGAACCGCCTCCTTAGCCGAACGATTATAAATCATCGCGCAGCAGGGAACTGCAAGGGGAAGCCAAGTGAGGGGATAATGATGGAAAGACGATTCATCAAAAGCGGGATCCCGGGGCTGGATAAGCTCCTGGGAGGGGGATTTCTGGAAGGCAGCATCACCACGGTGAGCGGCCCGACCGGCTCGGGAAAAAGCACCCTCGCGCTCCAATACCTCTACAAAGGGGCGAGCGAATTCAACGAACCCGGCTTATACATCTGCATAGAGGAGAGCAGGCAGGATTTCCTGTTCCATGTGAGCGGCTACAACTGGGATTTCAGCAAAGCGGAGAAAGAGCGCAAATTCATACTCCTGGATTACCCCATCCACGAAGTGGACCAGATTCTCAACCAGTACAGCGCTATCGCCGAGATTATCAGCAGCACGGGCGTGAAACGCGTCGTGATTGATTCAATCATGCCGATAGCCCTGTTCTTCAAGGAGGATGACGAGCGCAAGAAAGGGTTCCTGAAGCTCATCGAGAACATAAGGAAATGGAACGTGACCACGCTCATCGTATCCGAGGACATGAAGGCGACGAGCCTGGGCGTCCTGCCGAACTCGGCATACGGGATTGAGACGTTCACCGACGGCTGGATAAACTTCACGAACAACTACGACCCCAGATGCGGCGAGAGGGTAAGGATGATAGAGGTCCTCAAGATGAA
>CAILMU010000246.1 GCA_903835325.1 uncultured Microcaldota archaeon
CGCGTATGGAACTAACCCTCATATCGGATTGGGCAACGTATTGACTTATTATCTGGCAACATTCATCCGCGAAACCGGCATCATGAACCAATTCGTGCAGGGAGGGAGATGGGTCGTATTTGACGATTTCCTTGGACTTGTTATCGGTTTGGACGCGAAGGATGTGGAATCGGAAGAGAACGCCCTGCGGGCTAAGGCCCTAGGGATAGCAGACGGGTTGTCCCAGCCCCGCTATGGCAAACCCCTGGGCGCGATGCTTTCGCAGGAGGATGTCCTGGCGATAAGGAAGCAGGGCAAGGCTTATTTCGAGAAAGAGCGGGAAAGAGTCGAAACCGAGAAGGGAAGAGATAGATAAAATGGAAAACCCCGGAAAAATTAGGATGGAGGGTTGCTCATCATTTCATGAGATTGGAATCTTAACCACAGTTTTTAAATGTTTATAACTAATAATCAGCCATGGGCAAAGGACAGCGGAGGGGCTTCCAGGAGAAAGGCCATCCGGATAGGATAGAACCCGCCAAGCAAGCAGCAAAATGGAAAAAGTACCTGATAGCACCCATCCTGCTTGGGGCTGCCGTTTTGGTTGCTAGACAGTGCTTAGTCCTCAAACCGGACCCGTACAGGAGTTATCTTCACGAACATGGCGTGGCGGATGATGACATAAAGAAAAGCATCGCTTCCGATTCATGCCAGTACTTCATAGTGGGGGAGAAATCAGACGCTATAGCGAAATTCATGAACGGGTACGATGATTTCGCTGGCGCGACCATTCACCCGATTGTTGGAAGCGACAGGAGGCTCCGAAGCCCTATTATTGTGAGCGAAGGTCTGTTGAAAGAAACGGCAGATATGGCGATCGGGGCCCAGGACTTGGAAATAACGGACGGAGCACGGAAAACCATGGCATCGGCAGCGGCCACTGGCAATCCCGATATCGCATTGATGGTTCTGGCACGTATGACGAGCGCGGCAATGAAAAAAGGAAGCCGTATGGAAGAGGCATATAAGCTGCTTGAGGGCAGCCTTGGAAGCGAGACTGCGAACGCCTTCCTCCTGCGGACGATAGCGATCCGAACCTTTTTCGATTATGCTTCTAGCAAAACAAGCGATTTCGGGAAGGATTCATTCGTGACCGTGATGACGCATGAGACGATGCACTGCATGGTAAATAAGGCCATAGCCGAAAAAGGCCTGCCGAAAACCAGTCTTTACAACCACGAGTTGCTAGCGTATACCGGTGAAGTCGCCTATGGCAAGAACCCGTGGGTTTCATTGATGAGGATCATGGGTTTCTCTAAGTACAAGTACATTAGCTCAGGCGTAGTGAAAAAGGGTCTCGTATATATGCCGGCGTATGGGGATTTGCCTCAGAAACTCATGGAAGCGTATATCACCATGTTTTCCGATATAGATGCGGGCATCTCCATCAAAGCTAACATCAACAATCCCCTCGACCTTATCGGAAAGACAGATGAGCAGCTCAGGAAGGCCGCGAAGGAAAGCCTGGCTGAGCGATCGAGGCTTATCCTCGGGACGGATTTAAACGAAGTGCTCCCCGTAGATGAGATGGAGAAAATCAAAGATGCCGCTTCCGAGTATGCAAACAGAATACGGCGATAAGCCGATTCGGAAATCACTTCATGATTTTCTCGATTCCATCCAGGCACGCATCGAGGTCCTTCATCTCGAAGTTGCCCATATGGGCGATTCTGAGGCCGTTCTCCTTGAACTTTCCACGCGAACCCACTATCTTGATATTGTATTCGCTCGCGAGGCGGGATTTGATTGTTTTCGCCTGCTCTGCATCCTTGCAGACGAAACCGGTCACCGTGTTAGATTCGAACCCCTTTTCCGCAGTCAGGGGGAATCCCATCTTAGTGATGCGCTCGCGGACATGCGCTGCCGCATCCCCGTGGCGTTTGACGGTCGCCGGAAGGCCGCCTTTCCTGTCCAGGACATCGAATGCCTTCTGGAGCGCCCAGAACAGCGTTATCGCCGGTGTGTTCGGGGTCTGCTGGTCCTGCTCGTAGCGCTTCTTGTGCCTGCGCAGGTCGCAATAATAGCTCGGTATGGACGGGCGCTTGGTGTAGCGCTCGACAGCTTCTTTAGAAAGGCCAATCAGGGCCATACCCGGAGGCGCGGCTATGCTTTTCTGGCTCCCGGTCACGAACGCATCCACATGGAAATCCTTCATGTTGAATTCAGTCCCGGGCCATGCGGAGATGCCGTCTATTATCGTGAGAATGCCCTTGGACTTGGCATAAGCGCAGATTTCCTTGATGTGGTTGCGGACACCCATGCTGGTCTCATTGTAGACCATCGCCAATACTTTCGCTCCGCTCTTGTCGATTATAGGTTTTGCCCGTTCAAGATTCCAGCCTTTCCCATCCTCAAGCCTCTCGACTATCGCATTCGCGTAGACCTTGACTGTCGTCGCCTGGTGATCGCCGAACTCGCCGTTCGGAAGGCAGAGGACCTTGTCCTCCTTCTCGCAGAGGTTGAGGATGAGGGTCTCGAGGCCCAAGGCGCCCGAACCGGTTATGACATAGGC